>JAIUYB010000306.1 GCA_020216625.1 Desulfarculus sp. | reverse complement strand
GGCGGCGTCCGGAGCGACGCGGGTTTGTCTGCAATGGCGATCGGCCCTGGCGGCCCAGGCCCCCGTTAAGCGGGGGCCCTGCCGAGGGCTAGAATCCCTCCAGGGCCGCCGCCAGGTTGGGCTGGATTTGGAAAATGGAGGTGAAGCCGGCCACGTCGAAGACCTCCAGCACGTAGGGCTGGAGTCCACAGAGGACCAGCTTGCCGGCCGAGGCGTTGATCCGTTTGGCGGTGGAGAGCAAAACCCGCAAGCCGGCGCTGCTGATGTACTCCACCCCGGTCATATCGATCAGCAGCTTGTTGCCGCCGTCGGCCACGGCCTTCTGCAGTCCCTCGTCCACCTGGCCGGCGCTCTGAGCGTCGAACCTCCCGAAAAGCTTGACGACGTTAACGCCGTTTTCTTGGCTGTTGGTGATCTCCATGCCTCGGCCTCCTCTGTGCCCTACCCCTGATAGTTAGTGGAAAACTAGCAGGAAAGCCGAGCCCTGGCAAGGGCGACCCCAGCCCGGCCCGATCCGCCCCCGCCCAGACCCCGGCCCCGGAGCCGCCGCCCTCCCGATCACCCGTTTACCAGTGGGGTTGATTGCCTATCCGCTGGCCCATCACCTCCAGGGTGTCGGTGACCACCATGAAGGCGTTGGGATCGTGAATCCGCACCAACTCCTTGATCCGGGGCAACTCGCTGAACTGGATCACGGCGTAGATTATGTGTTCCGGCTCTCCGGTGTAGGCCCCCCGCCCTTCCAGAATGGTGGCCCCGCGCTGGATGCGGTGGAGGATGCCGTCGGCGATCTCCCGCCAGCGGGCGCTGATGATGAACACCGCCTTGCGTTGGCTCAGGCCCACCACCACCAGGTCGGTGATCTTGGCCGAGGCGAAGAGGTAGACCAGGGTGTAGAGCGCCCCCTCCAGCGAGAGCAGCAGCGCCGCCCCGGCCAGAACCGTGCAGTTGAAGCCCAGCACCGTGGAGCCGGGCTTGAGCGAAAAACGCTTGTAGAGCATCACCGCCAGGATGTCGGTGCCGCCGGAGGAGCCCAGCGAGCGCAGGATCAGGCCGGTGCCCCCACCCACCAGAATGCCGGCCAACAAGGCCGCCAGGATGCGGTCGTTGACCCCCAGGTCGCCGGGCTGGATCCATTGCAGGGCCGCGGCCAGGATCAGGGCCCCGGCCACCGACCAGGCGAAGAAGCGCCGGCCCACGAAGCGCCAGCCCAGGAGGTAGAGCGGCAGGTTCAAAAGCAGGTAGAGCAGGCTCACCGACCAGCCCGGGGCCAGGTAGTGGATCAACAGGGCCAGTCCGGTGAAGCCGCCGCTCAGAAAGCTCCGGGGCAGCAGGATGCCGTTGACCGCGATGGCGGTCAGCAGGCTGCCGGCGCATATCAGGGCCAGGCTCAGCGCCCCCCGGCCGATTTGGTGGCCCACGGCCATGGCGGTCCTCCGGCCCCCGCTCTCAGCCCTGGCGGGACAGGGCCATCATCTTGTAGATGGGCAGGCCGGCGGCCAGGGCGATGTCCTCGGTGGAAAGGTAATGGCCGATGCTCTTGTCCATCAGCACGTTGCCGTCGGCCGGGAACTCGTCGTCCCCGGCCCAGAGCACCAGGAGGAACTCCACCCGGGGAAAGGCCCGCACGATCACCGAGGCGTCTCCCGCCTGGCCGCCATCCCGGCCGCCCACCTTCACCGCCAGGGCCTGCAAGAATTCCGGCCGCTGCCCGAAGAAACCCACCAGCGGGTCCTTGGCCCTTTTCACGAAGGCCGACCAATAGAATTCCCCGGCCTCCACCTCGCGGAAGGTGATCCATTCGCCGGTCGTCGGCGCGCCGTCGGCCCGGGCCAGGTAGTGCATCACCAGCGCCTGCTCGGCCAGGGGCAACGCCGGGCCGTCGTCAAGATGGTTGACCGTCATGACCCCCTGGGCGTCGCGGGTGATCCTCAGCGGCCGGCCATAATAATCCAGGCGCAGGCTCCCGTCCGGGTCCAGCTCCGCTCCGGAGCGCCGGGCCACCTCGGCCAGGTCGGCCCCGGCCAACTCCTGGGCGGCCAGGTCGAAGCTCAGCTTGTAATCGTCCACGCGGGCCATGCCGTTCTCCTTTTTCGCGCGCCAGGGCCCCCGCCCCTTCCCGGGCCCCTGGTTCCGCCGCCGCTCGCTCGCCTATTGGCGGTGCTCGGTCCGGCTGATGTCCACCATCTCGCCGTATTCCATCTTCACCACCCGGTCCGCCAGGTGGAAAAAGCGGTCGTCGTGGCTCACCGCCACCACCGTGCGCCCCATGGCCTTGAGCCGGGGCAGGAACTCCTCGTAGAAATAGCGCCGGAACTGGGGATCCAGGTCGGCGGCCACCTCGTCGAAGACGAAGATGGGCTTGTTCTCGATGTAGGTGCAGATCATGGCCAGGCGGCGTTTCTGTCCGCTGCTCAGGTTGATGTTGGTGAAGCTTCCCTCCTTGAAATCGGTCTGCCCGGTCAGCTCCATGGTCTCGATCAGCTCTCGGACCAAGCCCTCGTTGACCTCCCCCAGCCCGTAGAGCCGGTCGAAGAGGTGGAAATCGCTGAAGATGATCGTGAAGCAATCCCGGTAGTGGGCGTAGGACGTCTGGTCCACGTCCACCCCGTCCATGAAAATGGTGCCGGCGGTGGGATAGTACAGGCCGGTGATCAGCTTGAGCAGGGTGGACTTGCCGCTGCCGTTGCCGCCCACGATGAACAGGATCTCGCCCCGGTTGAGGTCCAGGTCCAAGGGCCCCAGGTGGAAGCCCTGCCCGCCGTTGCCGTTGGTGGTGTAGCGGAAGCTGACCCCCCGTAGCATGATGCGCTGGAAGTCCTCTCCGGGCAAGGGGCTCTCCGCGGCCGTCTCTTTGGTGTCGTCGGCCTCCTCCAGCTTTTTCTCCAGCGCCTCGATCTCGGTCAGGGCGAACTCGGCCTTGTAGATGTTGGGCAACAGGGCCACCACCTGGCCCAGCGGACCCAGGGTGAACAGCACCACGGTGATGATGTTGTGCAGGTTGGTGCTGTCCTTGTCACCCATCTGGGGCAGCACGAAGACGATGGCCGCGATCAGGAACATGAAGAAGGACTGGGCGAAGATGTAGTTGTTGATGGCCAGGATCTCGCTGTCGATCTTGGCCGCCCGGGCGTCCATGGACCCGGCCCGCAGGTAGTTTTCATAAAGGTCCCGGCCCTTGGCCGAGTTGATCTTGACCTCCTTGAAGCCGTCCACCAGGTTATTCAAATGCCTGAGGAAACGCCCCTCCCGCTCCTTGGTCTGGCTCAGCTTCTGGTTGATCTTCTTCTGGGTGCCCTGGTAGATCACGATCGAGGCGCCGATGATGATCGCGCACAGGATCAGGGCCATGGGCGAAAGCATGGCCACGTAGGCGAAGCTGGCCGCCAGCATCACCGCCGAGGAGAGCGTCACCGTGAGGTAGCGCGCCGCCTCGAACAGCACGTCGGTGTGCTCCAGGAGGTTCTTGTAGACCTGGGTGCGGTCCAGGCGCTCGAAGGAGCGCAGGTCCGAGCGCCGCAGCTTGTCGGCGATGCGCAACTGGGTGTCATAGATGATCTGGCCGGCCCGGGTCACGGTGTGGGCGAAGGCGTACTTGTTGGCCAGGGCGAAGGCCGCGATGCAGACCACGAACAGCGCGAAAAGCCGAAAATTCAGGCTCTCGGCGTCGGTCTCCTCCCCGGCCTGGTTGATGATCACCAAGCAAACCGCCTGCAACAGGCCCGAAATCGCCGCCGCCGCCAGGATCTTAACGCCCTCGCGGCCGAAACCGGCGCTCAACAGCCTGATGAAGCGCGAGTTCAAACCAAACATGACCAACCTTCCGGCAACCACAATCCACCACGCCCCCACGGCGCAAACCCTAACATGCCATCAACCCCGCCCCGGGGCAACCGCTAATGATGGCGCGGGGATGGGGAGGGGCCGGGGAGAGACCGGAAGATGCGGGGGGAGTCTTTTTCGTGCCCAAAAAGGTTTCTCCCGCACCCCACTCCAAAAAGGCGCGGCCATTGGGCGGCGCCCAATGGCCTGGGGGGGGGTCGGCGCAGCGCGGACCAGGCTGGAGGGCCGGGACGGGCCGGGGTAAGATAGGGCCATGGCCAAGCGCAAGAAGAGAAAGGCCGAAGCAACGGTCCCGCCCAAGCCCGCGCCGGTGGGACCTTTTCACGCCGCCTTCGCTGGCCTGGGCCAGGCCCTGCGCGCCGC
>JAIUYB010000305.1 GCA_020216625.1 Desulfarculus sp. | reverse complement strand
TGGCCACCGGCGGCTACGGCACCGCCCTGGCCCCGGTCTGGACCGCCAAGGCCCAGGGCAAGGACGTCGCCGTCATCGCCGACGAGACCCGGCCCCTGTTGCAGGGCGCGCGCTTGACCGCCTGGGAGTGCGTGCAGATGGGAGTGCCGGTCCGCGTCGCTGTAGACGGCGCGGTGGGCGTCATCATGATGAAGGGCCTGGTGGACCTGTGCATCGTGGGCGCCGACCGCATCGCCATGAACGGCGACGTGGCCAACAAGGTGGGCACCTTCAACGTGGCCCTGCAAGCCAAGTATCACGGCCTGCCCTTCTACGTGGCCGCGCCGCTATCGACCATCGACCCCAACGCCAAGAGCGGAAGGGACATTCCCATCGAGGAGCGAGACCCCGGCGAGGTGACCGCGTGCGGCGCCTGCCGGGTGGCGGCTAAGGGGGCGGGGGCGTTGAACTTCGCCTTCGACGTAACCCCCGCCGAGCTGGTCGCTGGCATCATCACCGAGAAGGGCGTGTTGCGGCCGCCCTATCAGCAATCGCTAGCCAAGGCCAAGGGCCTTTGAGAAATATCGAGGATCGGCCATGAACCTGATCAAGAAACTGCTGGAACCCCATCTGCGCAAACCCAAGCCCAGCGACGAGAACGCGCTTGGATTCGGGCGCTTTTTCAGCGACCACATCTACAAGATGAACTACACCGTCGAAAAGGGCTGGCACGACAGCCGGGTGGAGCCCTACGGCCCCCTGCTGCTGGACCCCGCCGCCCTGGTGCTGCACTACGGCCAGGAGGTCTTCGAAGGCCTCAAGGCCTATCGCGGCCAGGACGGCGGCATCTACATGTTCCGCCCCCGCACCAACATCGAGCGCATGAACCGCTCCTGCGCCCGCCTGTGCATCCCCCAGCTGCCGGTGGATGAGGTCCTGGAGCACATGTTCGAGTTCGTGCGGGTGGAGATGGACTGGATCCCCCGCGCCAACGGCACCAGCCTCTACGTGCGCCCCACCATCATCGCCACCGAGGCCTGCCTGGGGGTCAAGGTCAGCCATGAGTACCTGTTCTACATCATCGTGGGACCGGTGGGAGCCTACTACCCCGAGGGCTTCAACCCGGTGAAGATCTACGTGGAGGAGAAATACGTCCGCGCCGCGCCGGGCGGGCTGGGCGAGGCCAAGACCTCGGCCAACTACGCCGCCGGCCTGTTGCCGGCCGAGGAGGCCCACGCCAAGGGCTTCACCCAGGTGCTGTGGCTGGACGCCTGCGACCGCAAGACCATCGAGGAGGTGAGCACCTCCAACATCTGCTTCGTCATCGACGGCGAGGTGGTGACCGCGCCCCTGGGCGGCACCATCCTGCCCGGCGTCACCCGCGACTCGGCCCTGACCATCTGCCGCCATTGGGGCATCCCGGTCAGCGAGCGCAGGCTGACCATCGACGAGGTGATCGCGGCCCAGAAGGACGGCCGCCTGCGGGAGGCCTTCGGCACCGGCACCGCCGCCGTCATCAGCCCGGTGGGCTCCATTACCTACCAGGGCCAGGACTTCGCGGTGGGCAACGGCAAGACCGGCGAGCTCTCCCGCAAGCTGTATGACGAACTGACCGGCATCCAGCTGGGCACCCGGCCCGATCCCTTCGGCTGGGTGGTCAAGCTGGCCTAGCACCATCGCGCGGCCGGGGTCCCACCCCGGCCGCGCTCATTCAGCGCATGAACGAACCAAACCACCAGCACCTGGACGCCACCGACAAGGCCATCCTGCGCCGCGTGCAGTCGCGCCTGCCCATCGCCGAGCGACCCTTCGCCGAGCTGGGCCGCGAGCTCGATCTCAGCGAGGACGAGGTTCTGGCCCGCCTGGCCGAGCTCAAACGCAAGGGCGTCATCCGGCGCATTGGCGGCAACTTCAACAGCTCCTCCCTGGGCTTCGCCAGCACCCTGTGCGCGGCCAAGGTCCCGCCCGACAAGCTGCCGGCCTTCATCGCCGCGGTCAACGCCCACCCCGGCGTCACCCACAACTACCGCCGCGAGCACGAATATAACGTCTGGTTCACCTTCATCGCCGAGACCATGGCGGAGATCGACGACCACCTGGCCCAGCTGGCCGAAACCACCGGCGTGACCGAGATCTGCAGCATGCCCTCCCTCCGCATGTTCAAAATCAAGGTGGACTTCCCCCTCTAGGTGGCGTGCCGCCACGGCCGTATACGGGGTCGCGTGCCGCGACTGGCGTATACGGGTCGGGATGGGGCTGGACCACGAACAGGCCTCGCTCGCTCCCGTAGATACCTCGCGCCGGGAAGAAACCAAGCCGGGTCGCGTGCCGCCACGGCCGTATACGGGGTGGCGTGCCGCCACGGCCGTATACGGGTCGGGTGGGGCTGGGCCACGAACAGGCCTCGCCCGCTCCCGTAAACGCCTCGCGCCGGGAAGTAAGGCACGGGCAGGAAGAAAAACGCGGGGAGGTCGCCCGGTCGCCGGACGGCTTCTCGTGCTGATGGTTGCGCCGGGAGGGTGGGGGCCAGGCCGCGTGGGCGACCGAGATTCGAGGCGGTTTGTCATACCGCCAGCCACCCCAAGAAAGCGGCCCGGGTCCTGTGACCCGGGCCGCCGCGGTTAGATCGACTCGTTGTTGTTCCAGGCCGGGGCCGCTTCCCGGCCGCTCCCGCCGGGCTACCGGATCACCAGGCAACTGCAGGGCGCGCGGCGGCTGACCCGCTCGGCCACCGAGCCCAGCACCACCAGCCCCATGCCCGAGAGTCCCTGGCAGCCCATGACCACCAGGTCGGCTTCGCTGGCCGCCAGGTGGGCCAGGACCTCCTCGCTGGGATAGCCCCGGCGCAGGGCCGGCTTCCAGTCCAAGCCCTCCAGGCGGGGAGCGTAGCGTTCATGCAGGTAGTCGTCCAGCTTGCGGGCCACCTCGGCGTCGCTCAGGCCGCGCACCTCCTGGGGCGATTCGCCCGGGATCAGGGGCAGCCCCGGGGCGATGACGTGCAACAGGGTGAGATGGGCCCCGTCCAGGCGGGCTTGGGTCGCGGCCACGTCCAGGGCCTTCTCGGAGTGCACCGAGAAGTCGCAGCAATGCACGATATGGCGGAACACCGGTTTCAAGCCTTGACCATGGAAAGGATCAGCTCCTGCTGCGCGGCGATGTACTGGCCCAGATCCATGCCCCGGCGCTTGAAGTGCCAGGACTTCAGGGCCCACTGGTGGCCCAGCATGACGATGTTGTAGGCGGTGAGGTCGGGGTCGGTGAAGTGGAACACTCCGGCCTGGCGGCCGTCTTCCAGGATGCGTTGGAAAAGGCCCACCGCCTCCAGCTCCAGGGCCATGATGCGCCGGCGGCCGGCCTCGTCCAAGGTGCGGCTGGAGCGATAGAGCAACAGCACCTTGGCCTTCTCCTCGTCCACGACCTTGTAATAGGCCTCGATGGCCTTCTGCAACCGTTGCGGGTGGGAATTGCCGCCGACCAGCTCCGGCTGGACCAAGGCGGCGAAGCGGCCCTGCAGGTCCTCGAGGATCAGCAGCATGAAGTCGGCCGGCTTCTTGACAAACTGGTAGGTGACCGGCACCGAGAGCCCGGCCTGGGCGGCGATCTCCTCCACCGTGGCCTGGCGGCCCTTGCGTTCCAGGATGTCGCCGGCGGCCTTGACCAGCCGGGACCGCATCTGATTAAGATCCATCACATCGCTGTTGTTCATGCCATTCTCCCTCGTTCGCGCGAAGCTTCAGTCATGGGGGTGCTGGCGGTGGTCACAGGTCGTCGGTCGCCCCCCCCGACCGGCGGGCCCTGAATTGCTGCATGGCTTGACGCAAATCCTGGGCGGCGCGGGCCATGATCTCGCTGGCCGCGGTGGCCTCGTCCACCAGGGCCGCGTTTTGCTGCACCGCCTGATCCATCTGGGTGACGGCCTTGTTGATCTCCTCGATGCCGCTGGCCTGCTCCTGGCTGGCGGCGGTGATCTCGGCTACGGTGTCGGCCACCCCCTGCACGTTGGCGATGATCTCCTTGAGCAGATTGCCGCTCTCGGCCACCAACTCGCTGCCCTGCTCCACCTTGGACACGCTGTCGGTGATCAGGGCCTGGATCTCCTTGGCCGCCGCCGCGCTGCGTCCGGCCAGGTTGCGCACCTCGCCGGCCACCACCGCGAACCCCCGCCCCGCCTCGCCGGCCCGGGCCGCCTCCACGGCGGCGTTCAAGGCCAACAGGTTGGTCTGGAAGGCGATTTCGT
>JAIUYB010000304.1 GCA_020216625.1 Desulfarculus sp. | reverse complement strand
AAAAGCTCGCCCTGGCCGGCGGCCAGCACGTCCATCAGCTCCGCCGGCCGGCCCATGGTCTGGGCCTGATCGAACAGCCGCAGCCAGATTTCCTCCAACCGCGGCACCACCCGGCCCCAATCGAAGCGTTCGGCCGCCCGCTGGCGGGCGGTTTGACCCAGCCGCTGACGCAGGCCGGGATCGGCCGCCAGGCGGAGCAGGCGCTCCACCAGGACATCCAAATCCACCGCGGTGCGCTGGGCCACCTGCAAGGCGGCGATATGCTCGGGCAAGATGGTCCAGGCCGCGTCCAGGGGCTCGAAGCTGGCCGGCCCCAGGGTGGGAACCAGGAAGCCCGTGCGTCCCTCCACCACCAGGTCGCGATAGCCGCTGAAGTCGCTGGCCACCACCGGCCGGGCCGCGGCCATGGCTTCGATGATGGACAGGCCGAAGGTCTCCTGAAGGTTGTCGCTGATGGCCACCACCACGTCGGCCGCGGCCAATAGCGCCGGTTTAAGCTCGCTGTCGAAATCCACCAACAGGCTCACCCGTCCCTCCAAGCCCAGACCACGGGCCTGCTCCTGGAGGGCCTGACCATAGCCCGCGCCGCCACCGCCGGCCAGGATCAAGCGCGCGGGAACCCCGCGCTCGACCATCACCGCCAGGGCCCCGATCAGGGGGGCCAGGTCGCACTTGTCCGCCGGGGAGAGGCGGCCCAGGCTGAGCAGGGTGAACTCATCGCCGCCTAAACCCAGGCGGGCCCGGGCCTCGTTTTGCTCCAGAAGCGGAAAATCCGCCAGACGCAGGCCCAGAGGGGCGATCTCCAGACGCCCGGCGAAGCCGGCGCTGGCCAAGCCCAGGGCGCGCAGCCGCAGGGTGGAGGCGGTGAAGGCCCGGGAGAGGTGGTCCCGAGCGGCGCGGCTGGTGCAGATCACCGCGTCGTAGGGCATGGCCCCGGGCAGCACCTTGTATAGGTTGCGCACCTGGGTGGGCCAATAGCTCAGGGTGTGGGTGACGCAGGTGATGGGGGCCGGATGGCGGGACACCCGGTTGCGGAGATGGCACAGCTCGGGCAGATAGCGGTCCAGCTCCGGGGCGTGCAATGCGGTGTAGGCGGTGCGCTCCAAGGCCGAGGGCAGGGCCTGGGCCGGCAAAAGCTTGACCCGGCCGTCCAGCTCCGGCCGCTCCAGCCAGGGGGCGTACACCCGCTGGAACGGGGCCAAGGCGCCTTGGAAGGGCAGGAAGAAGTGCAGCTCATCGAAGCTGGAGTGCTCCAGCAGGGCCGCCACCACCCCAAAGTTGGCCACCTTGCGCCCCAGGCGGCGGTCCGGCTCGGACAGCTCGTCGAAGGCGTTGATGAAACCGAGAATCCTCACCGCGTTCACCCCGACTTCAGGCGGTGCGCGAGAGTTTGTCCGGCCCCCGGTTGGCCAGCGGGGCCGGGCGGTAGGCGGAGAAAAGCTGCCGTCCGGTCTCCAGCCGTCCGAACTCCTGGCGCATCTCGGCCATCTCCCGCTCCAACAGTTGGCCGGACTCCCGGTCCAAGGAGCTGAGACGCTCGGATAGGCTTCGCAGCTCCTCCAGCAGGGACTGGGCCTCGGCGGCCTCGGCCGGGTCCAGGCCGGCCAGAACGGCGTCCCAGTCGCGCCAGAATGGTTGCAGGCGACGATGGCGGGTCATGACCCGGCGGAACACGCTCTGGCGACGGGCCATGAGGTCATTGAAGGCCTCTTCCTGGCGGCCCTGCAACAGGCCGCGGCCGGCCAAGGCCAGGCCGGCCAACTCGCCCTGGTCCCGGGCCAGCTCCCGCAACTCATTAAGGAGCCTCATCAGTGGGCCTGCTGGCGCAGGCGGGGCATCAACTCGGCCCAAGCCTGGAGTTCATCCTTGAGGTCGTGCTCCAGAATGTCGGCCAGGAGAATCCAGTCCTCCTGCTCCTGGGATTGCAGCATCTCGGAGATCAGGCCGCTGATGCGATTCTGGCTCTGGGCCAGGCTGGGAAGGCCGCCCAGACCCTGGGCGCTGTCCAGTTGCAAGGTCTCGCAGGCCCCGTCCACCAGTTGCAGGAACAGGTGCAGGGTTTCCAGCAGGGAATTGTACTGCTGGTTGGCCTCGCGGTCGTCGGCCACCCGGAACAGCTCGGCCACCTGGGGCAGCGATCCGGTCATGGCCTGGATGTAGCCCCCCGCGTTGTCCAGGAAATGCAAGGCCACCTGCCGGGCGTCCATGGTTTCCAGCTCCAGGTGGTCGATGGCCTCCCGGGGCAGGGAGCCGGCCGGGCCCTGCTGGTTGAGTTCATAGGGCTGGCCGTTGACTTTCAACTCCACCAGGGTGCGGTCGGCCAGATCCTTGCAGCCCAGCAGGTTGTCCAACATCTCTCCCAGGTTGGCACCCCTGGGCTCCGCCGCCAGCGGCTTGCCGTCCATCCAGACTTCCATGTCCATATCTCCCTTTGCCAATCAGCCTGGCCGTGGCCCTCAGTTGTGGGCCGCCCCGGCCGGGGCCATGAGTTCCAACAACGCGGCCGCTGGATCGTCGGCCGCGCCGGGCAGGGGCAGATCCTCCCGCGCCGGTCCCAGGCAACGTTCCAGCAAGGCTTCCATGCGGTGATAGTAGGTGTGTTGGGCCAGCACCCGGCGACGGCCCGCCTGGGCGATGGCCGCGCGCTGCTCGGGATAGCGCCGGTAGTGCTCCACCATCTCGAGAAGCTGCGCCTGATCATCAAAGACCGCCACCTCGCGCCCCGGCTCCAGGAACCGCTCCAGCCCCCGCACCCGGTCCACCAGCATGAAGCCGCCGCAGGCCGGCACCTCCAGGGTCCGGGGGTTGATCCAGTCCGCGCCCTCGGGTCGGTGGGCGTCCTGGGGCGAGGAGTGCAGATTGAGCACGATCTCGCAGGCGTTGTAGACCTTGACCACCTCCTCGGCCTCCAGGTAGCGCTCCTCGGCCAGATGGGGGGCCAGCGCCTGGCTGCCAGTCCAACCCACTCCCCACAGACGCAGGGGCAGGCCCCGCCGCACCAGATCGGCGAAGATCCGCCTCCGGTTGGCGTAGCCCGCGCCCATGAAGCCCACCACCGCGCCATAGCGTTGGTGGTCGGCGGCGCCGAGGCTCACGGGCCGGTGGCAGGGCGGATGGGCGGCCATGGGCAGAAAATCGTGCTCCACCCCCAGACGCTCCAACTCGGCGGTCAGCTCCGGTCCCTGGATGTGGAAGAAATAGTCGTAGGACCCGGCCACCTCCCGAAAATAGGGCATGGCCCGGAAGTCCTCCACGAACCAGAAGGCGGTGGGGGCGCCCAGGGCGCGCAAATCCTTGAGGGCGCGGCGATCCAGGGGGGCCTGGGCCAGGGCCAGCACCAGGTCTGGCTGGAAGACCTCGGCCTCCAGGACGGTCAGCTCGCCCAAAAAGCGCATCAGAGGTGCGTAGACCCGGTCCACCCGGTCCGGGGTCGCGCCGCAGGCGTACATCCGCTCGTGCAGAGGCTTGAGCTGGTCCAGGGGAGCCAGGCGAGTCTGGCAACCCAGGGCGGTCAGCGCCTCGGCGCACCAGTGGGCCACATTGAGCGAGCCCCCCCAGACCGGCGGCGCCACCAGCACCCGGGGCTGGTCCGGCCGGGGTTGGCGGGATGGCGGCGCGTTCAGGCGGCGGGCCAGGGTCTCGGCCGCGCCGGGATATAGACGCGACTCGGCGCGGTGGATGAGCAATCCCCGTCCGCGCAGGTCGCCCAGGTCGGCGGGTTCCACCACCAGGCGCAGGCCGGGCAGGAGCGCGGTGCAATCGCGGGCGGCCAGGGCCGCGCGCAACAGGCGCGGGTCCGGCGCCCAGACCACCAGGTCGCGACCGAGCAGGGGCTCCAGGTGGTAGCCCAGACCAAAACCCAGCACCACCAGCGGCCCTTCCGGGGCTTGGGCCGCCTGCCGCTGGCCCTCGGCCGCCGGGTCCACCCCGGAGGTGAGGCTTAAGCCTCCCAGCTTGAGGCTGGGCGCGCCCTGGCGGCTGGGCGAGACCAGGGCCTCGGGGTGAGACGGGGTCCGCTCCAGGCGACGGGCCAGGTCGGGCTGGGATTGGGCCAGGACGGCCAGGTTGGCGGCAAAAAAGTCCACAATCAGTCTCCGCGCGTGCTCTCACCAAGGGTTTTGCAAGATCGATACCACGGTCTCACAACCCTGCCGCCGCCTCCAGCCAGTCCCGGGCCAGGCCGCAGGCCTGGGCCAGGCGCGGAGGGGCCTCCGGTCCAGCCA
>JAIUYB010000303.1 GCA_020216625.1 Desulfarculus sp. | reverse complement strand
ATTCGCCATCCGCGACGAGCTGTGGAAGCAGACCAACGGCCAAATCTATTTCGAGTACCTTCCCTTCTCGATGCTGGGCGGCGAGACCGAGGTGCTCAACCAAGTGCAGATGGGGGCCATCCAGGGCATGAGCGTCAGCTCGGTGGCCGCGCCGCAGATGGGCCCCCGCATGGGCTTGGTGATGCTGCCCTACCTGATCAACGACTTTGAAAAGCTGGAGAAGTTCGCCGGCAACGAGAAGCTCTTCCAGCATTTCCTGGACGGCATGAAGGACAAGGGCATCATGGGCCTGGACATCACCGCCTACGGCCAGTACGGCTGGGCCACCACGGTGCCGGTGACCAACCTGGACGAGGCCCGCAAGGTGAAGATCCGCATCGCCGAGGCCCCGGTCAACAAGATGATCTACCAGACCTGGGGCTTCAACCCGGTGGCCATGCCCTGGCCGGACGTGCCCACCGCGCTCAAGCAGGGCGTGATCGAGGGCCTGGACCACACCGCCCTGGTCTGCTACCTGGACAAGAAGTTCGACGTGTGCAAGCACTTCACCGAGCTCAACTACGCCCAGGGCCTGTTCATCTGGATCTTCAACGAGGCCTGGTTCAAGAGCCTGCCCGCCGACCTGCAGAAGACCTTCGCCCAGGTGGTCAAGGAGCAGGCGGCCATCTACCGGGCCCAGGCCAAGGATCAGAGCGCCCAGACCAAGCAGGAGGCCATAGACAAGGACGGGGTGACCTTCCACAAGCTGTCTGACGCCGACTACGAGACCCTGCGCAAGTTGGGCGACAAGGTCCACGCCGACTACGCCAGCAAGGTGGGCGCGGATTACCTGAAGCAGGTGCAGGACTTCCTGGGCTACGGCAAATAGCCGGGATTTAGCCGGATCGCGGGCCGGGGGGCGACCCCCGGCCCCTTCACCCAGCCAAGCGAGGCGGAAATGATCTCCCGCATCTTGGGCCTCCTGGACCGGGCCCTGAGTTGGTTCGAGGAGTGGAGCCTGTACCTCTGCGTCATGGTCGGCATGATCTCTCTGTTCATCAACGTCGTGCTGCGCTATGGGTTCAACTACACCCTGGCCTGGTCCGAGGAGCTGATCCGGGAGATCATCATCTACACCACCTTCGTTGGCTGCTCGGCGGCGATCAAGAACCGCTCACAGATCACCATCGACGTGCTGGTGCAGTTGATGCCGCGCCTGCGGACGCCCCTGGCCTATGTCAGCAACCTGGCGGTGCTGGCCTACAGCGTCTTCATGCTGGTCCTGGGCAGCGAGATGGCCGCCCAGCAGGCCCAGACAGAGCAGAAGACGATCCTGCTGGAGATTCCCCTGGTGGTGCTCTACGCCATCTTGCCCCTGATGGGGGCGATGATGGGCATCCGCACCATCCAGAACATGTGGAAGGACTACCACGAAGCCCGCGCCAAGCGGGTCTGAGGCGGGAAACGCCGGCTAAACCACTCCCCGCAACCGGGCGCGGTCATCCGTCCCGGCCGGGCGCGGCAAGAAAGGTCATCGCGTGGAGGCGAGCGGCTTAATCATACTCCTGGTGCTCCTGGGGGCCATGGCCACCACCATCCCGGTCTTCCTGTGCCTGTTCCTGACCTCGGTGGTCGGCTTCGCCTTGTTTTCCGACATCCCGCTGATCTTCGTGGTCCAGGCCGTGTTCCGGGCCATGGACAACTTCGCCCTGATCGTGGTGTTGTTCTTCATCCTCTGCGGCAACATCATGACCAGCGGGTCCATCGTGGGCAAGCTGATCCGCCTGGCCAACGTCACCGTGGGCTGGCTGCCCGGCGGCCTGGCCATGGCCGGCGTCCTGGCCTGCGGCATGTTCGGGGCCATCAGCGGCTCCACCGTGGCCACGGTGGTGGCCATCGGCGGTTTCATGATCCCAGCGCTGATCGATAACCACTACAAGGAAAAATTCGCCCTGGGAGTCATGACCACCGCCCCCAACCTGGGGGTGATCATCCCTCCCTCCATCTCCATGATCCTCTACTCGATGGTCAGCGCCTGCAGCCTGGAGGGATTGTTCCTCACCGGCTTCGTGCCCGGCATCTTCATCATGGCCGGCATGTGCGCCTACTGCTATGTCTGGGCCAGGCGCAATCCCGGCTTCAAGACCGCCCCCGCCCCCAACATCAAGGAATTCCTGGCCGCCTTCAAGGATGGCTTCTGGAGCCTGATGCTTCCGGTGGTGATCTTCGGGGGCATCTTCAGCGGAGCCTTCACCGCCAACGAGGCGGCGGTGGTGGCCTGTGTCTATGCCCTGGTGGTGGAGCTCTTCATCCACCGCACCACCAAGGTGGGGCAGGTCAAGAAGCTGATGGTCAACAGCGCGGTGACCAGCGCCACCCTGCTGATCATCGTGGCCGGGGCCACCGCCTTCGGCAAGTACCTGACGCTGAAGAACATCCCCATGCAGCTCAGCGAGATCATCGTGGGCTCCATCAGCGAGCCCTGGATCTTCCTGCTGGTGATCAACGCCTGGTTGTTGGTGGTGGGCATGTTCATGGACATCATCAGCGCCACTCTGATCCTGACCCCCATCTTCCTGCCCATGCTGGAGCAGTACCACATCAACGTGGTCCACTTCGGCCTTTTGATGACCGTCAACCTGGCCATCGGCTACTGCACCCCGCCCCTGGGGGTGAGCCTCTACATAACCGGGGCCATGCGCAACAAGGACTTGATCTACGTCTCCAAGGCGGTGGCGCCCACGGTGTTGATCCAGATCGCGGTGCTGTTTGTGATGACCTATTGGCCCAGCGCGGTGCTCTGGCTGCCCCGGGCCATGGGCTGGAGCGTGGACTAGACGCTCGCAGAGCCCAGCTTCGCGGCGCGGCCGGGGCTTTCTCCCGGCCGCGCGGCTTTGATGCCCCGGTAAAAATCCGTTCTTTGCCGCTTGCCTGGAGGCTGGCCAAGGACTATAGTCGGGATAGCTTCGTCAAGCCTTTCCTCCAGCCCAGAGGAGACGCCATGCCGAGCTACCCCAAGTTGTTCCAGAGTCTCGCCGTCGGTCGCCACCTTTTGCCCAACCGGCTGGTCATCCCCGCCATAGGCACCAACTTCGCCGACAGCCAGGGCAAGGTGACACCCCGCCTGACGGACTATTACGCTGCCCGCAGCGCCAGCCGTCCCGGCCTGATGGTGGTGGAGGCCAGTTGCGTCCACGCCTCGGGCCGAGTCATCGCCAATCACCTGATGAACGCCGACCTTTCGGCCCTGCCCGGCCTGACCCGCCTGGCCCGGGCGGCCAAGGGCGACCACCACGGTTTGGTATTGATCCAACTGATCCATGGCGGGCGCAACAGCCTTCCCGGCCCCAGCGGCGAGGTTCTGGCTCCCAGCCCCCTGCGCGGTCCCACCAGCCGCGTCACCCCTCGGGCCCTGACCCTGTTGGAAATCGAGGCTCTGGTGGAATGCTTCGCCCAGGCCGCCGCCCGGGCGGTGGCCGCCGGCTTCGATGGGGTGGAGATCCACGGCGCCCACGAATACCTGGTCCACCAGTTCCTGAGCCCCTATTGCAACCAGCGCCAGGACGCCTATGGCGGCGATTTGGCCGGCCGCTGCCGCTTCGCCCGCGAGGTGATCCAGGCCGTGCGCCAGGCCATGGGGCCGGGTCCGCTTTTGGGCCTGCGCCTGTCGGGCAGCGATCATGTGCGCGGGGGCAACGCCGCCGCCGACACCGCCGAGATCGCCGCCCATCTGGAGGCGGCGGGCGTGGATCTGATATCCATCTCCGGCGGGGTCTACGAGACCCCCCACCAGGTGGTGCCGCCCCTGTCCATGCCTCCTGGCACCCATGTCGAGGCGGCGGCCACGGTGCGGGCCCGGGTGAAGGCGCCGGTGGTGGCGGCGGGCCGGATCAACACCGCCGCCCAGGCCGAGGCCGCCCTGGAGCGGGTGGACCTGGTGGCGGTGGCCCGCGCCCTGTTGGCCGACCCCCTCTGGTTGGACAAGATCGCCCACGGACGCCAGGAGAGCATCCGGCCTTGCATCGGGTGCAACCAGGGCTGCATCGACCGGGTGCTGGCCCACCTGCCCCTGACCTGCGTGGCCAACCCCCAGGCCGGCTGCGAGGGTCAATGGCGGGAGCCCCCGGCCTCGCCCGCCCAGAGCCAGACGGTGGTGGTGGTGGGCGGTGGGGTGGCCGGCATGGAGGCCGCCGGAACCCTGGGCGAGTTGGGCCACCGGGTGGTGCTCTTCGAGGCCCAAGAGCGTCTGGGG
>JAIUYB010000302.1 GCA_020216625.1 Desulfarculus sp. | reverse complement strand
CAAGATAATAGAGGGGCAGGCCTAGGAGCCGGTTCAGGAATTCCTTGCGCACAAAGCGATCCCTGGCCACGCAGATGTCGCTGAGGTAGAAGACCAGCGCCCCCAGCAGGATGGCCAAGGCCAGCCCAGGCCGAAGGCCGCTGCGCAGCCAGACCGCCCAGGCCCCGGCCAGCATCAGGGTGATGACCACGATATAGGCCACCACCGGGCCCTTGAGCTTGCCCAGCTTGGGACGCAGCCACCAGAAAATCCCGATCCCCACCGCCAGCAGCAGAACCAGGCCGGGGTTGATCCAATAAACCGGCCGCACCAGATGGGTGAAGGCCCAGACATAGGCCAGGTGGCCCAACAAAAAGGCGGCCAGGCCGGCCCGGAAGGCGGCCGGGGAGGGCAGGGCCAGGCAGACATCACCCACCAGGCCCAGGACCAGGCCATAAAGCACTGGCTGGTAATAGCTGGGCAGCGGGTGGGGTTGCAAAACCGCCAAGGTCACGAACAGGGCCGAGAGAGCGGTCTTGACCGGCAGGACCAAGGCCGGGCGCTGGCTGCGCTCGGCCCCCAATAGCGCCGCCAGCAACAGGGCGGCCAGGGGTGCGATCCAGTACAAGTGCATGGGTGACTCCTTGGCTGACGCTGGTCCACCATAGCACATCTTTCACGAGGCGGCCCTGGTCCCGCGATTAATTTGCTGAACAAAATTCATCGCTTTACTGAGGACCGCTCTGTGTATATGATGTGACGGTCCCGCGAGCCGCGGACCTTGAAGGGCGCCCGCATCGCCCGCCCCAAATGTAGGATTATCCCATGCGCCTTTTCAATCCCTTGGGCTATCAGCGCCAGCACGCCGACGCGGCCACCACCGAGGTCATGCGCCGGACCATCCAGTTCTTCGAGGACAAGGGCCTGGCCAAGATCAAGGCCGACGACCAGGCCATGGTCTGGTACGAGGACTTCCTGGCCTTTCTCGCCAAGGAGCAACCCTTCGCCAAGCTGTTGACCCCGGCCGGCTACGGCGCGCCCGATTCGCGCTGGGACATGTCCCGCCTGGCCGAGTACAACGAGATTCTGGCCTTCTACGGCCTGTGCTACTGGTACGCCTGGCAGGTGACGATTCTGGGGCTGGGCCCGATCTGGATGGGCGACAACGAGGCGGTGAAACACCAGGCCGCCGAGCTGCTGCGAAAGGGTGGGGTCTTCGCCTTCGGCCTCAGCGAGCGGGCTCACGGCGCGGACATCTACTCCACCGAGATGACCCTGCACCCCCAACCCGACGGCACTTATCTGGCCCGGGGCGAGAAATACTACATCGGCAACGGCAACTGCGCGGCCCTGGTCAGCACCTTCGGCAAGATCGCCGGCAGCGGCGAGTATGTCTTCTTCGTGGTCAAGACCGACCACCCGAACTACGAGTGCGTCAAGAAGATCGACACCTCGGGCGTGCGCCAGGCCTACGTGGCCCACTACGCCCTGCACGACTATCCCATCACCGAGGCCGAGATCATCTCCCGCGGCAAGCTGGCCTGGAACTCCTCGCTGTCCACCATCAACGTGGGCAAGTTCGAGCTGGGCTTCGCCTCCATGGGCATCTGCACCCACGCTTTTTACGAGGCCATCGCCCACGCCGCCAACCGGGTGCTCTACGGCCGCAAGGTCACCGACTTCCCCCATGTGCGCAAGCTTTTCACCGAGGCCTATTGCCGCCTGGCGGCGATGCGGCTTTTTGGGCTGCGGGCGGCCGACTACCTGCGCTCGGCCTCGGACGACGACCGGCGCTACCTGCTCTACAATCCCATCGTCAAGATGAAGGTCACCAGCCAGGGCGAGAAGGTGATCGCGCTCCTGCACGAGGTTATCGCGGCCAAGGGCTACGAGCAGGACACCTATTTCGAGATGGCCATCCGCGACATCGGCATGCTGCCCAAGCTGGAGGGCACCGAGCATGTCAACATGGCCCTGATCATCAAGTTCGTGAAGAACTATTTCTTCGGGCCGGTGGAATACCCCCCGGTGCCCCGGCGCGAGGATCCGGCCGACGATTCATATCTCTTCCACCAGTACACCGGAGGGCTGGGCCAGATTCGCTTCCCGGACTACCGGTTGGCCTATGAGGGCGTGGACCTGGGCAACGTCCTGGTGTTCCGCCAGCAGGTGGAGTTGCTGCGCCGCCTGTTGATGGAAGCCCCGCCCAACGCCGAGCAGGCCGCCAACGTGGATTACATGCTGGCCGCCGGCGAGCTGTTCACCCTGGTGGCCTACGCCCAGTTGATTCTGGAGAACGCCCGTCTCCTGGGCGAGGACGACGCCCTCGTCAATCAGATCTTCAATTTCATGATCCGCGATTTCAGCAACGGCGCCTTGCGCATGGTGCTCAACTATCAGAACTCGCCCCAGCAGGAGGAAATCTACCGGGCCATGTTGCAGAAGCCGGTGGAGGACGCGGCGGGGTTCGAGTCGGTCTGGAGCCAGCAGGTGTTGCCGCTCAAGGACGCCTATCCGAATAAATAGCGAGGAGCCCGACTCCGGGAGGGACGGAGGAGGGGAGGGGAGGCGGGAAGTCCGCGAGGACTTCCCGCCTTTTTTGCTCCTTGCCGCCAGAAATACCTTGCCCGCCCCGGTGGGCCGGGACGGGCAAGGGGGCAAGACGGGAAGCCAGGGAGAGCAGGGGCTAATCCCGCTTGTTGCTGCGGCGCCAGATGCCCTGCTTGCCGGCGGCGGCGATGAGCTCGTCGCGGAAGTCGGGGTGGGCCAGGTTGATGATGGCCTCGGCGCGGTGCCAGGTGGGCTGGCCGTGCATCTGGGCCGCGCCGTGCTCGGTGACGATGTAATCCACCATCTGGCGGGGGATGGTGGTGATGCTGCCCGGGGCGAAGTGGGGCACGATGCGGCTATGGCGCTGTCCCTTGCTGTCGGTGAAGGTGCTGGTCAGACAGATCAGACTCTTGCCGCCCTTGGACCACTGCGAGCCCAACACGAAGTCCCACATGCCGCCGTTGCCCGAGATCTGGGAGAAGCCGTTGGACTCGGCGTTGACCTGGGAGTAGAGATCCACCTGCACCGCGTTGCAGATGCTGACCATGTTGTCGTGGCCGGCGATGACCCGGGGATCGTTGGTGTAGTGCACCGGGAAGGAGGCGCAGGCCGGGTTCTGATGCAGGAAGTCATACACCCGCTGGCTGCCGATGGCGAAGGTGTAGGCCACCCGGTGGCGGTCGAAGGCCTTGCGCGACCCGTTCATCCGGCCCGACTCGATCATGTCCACGTAGGCGTCGCAGAACATCTCGGTGTGGCCGCCCAGATCCTTGAGGTCGCTTTCGGCGATGAACTTGCCCACCTGGTTGGGCAGGCCGCCGATGCCCAGCTGGACGCAGGAGCCGTCCTGGATGAAGCCCATCACCCGCTGGGCGATCTGAACCTCCTCGGGGCTGGCTTCGGCGCTGGGCATGGCGAAGGGCCTCTGATCGGGCCCGCCCTCCACGATCATGTCCACCTCGCTGATGTGCACGCTCTCCTCGGCCCCGCCCAGGCAGACCGGCATGTTCCGGCAGACCTCGAAGATGACCACCTTGTCGGTGGCGATCTTGGCCCGGGCCTCGGAGTTTTGGGGGCCCAGGTTGAACCAGCCGTTATCGTCCATGGGGCAGACCTGGTAGATGCCCACGTCGCGCTGGGGGCCGATGCCGTCGCGCAGCAGGCCCGGGGCCAGGTGATAGAGGATCGGGACGTAATAGACCATGGGGCTCTGCTTGGCGATCATGCGGGTGAGGGCGCTGTACTGGAAGTCGTGGTAGGTGAAGGTCTGGGGGGCCATCACCACCGCCGGCACCGGCGGCAGGCTCACCGCGGCGTAGACCTTGATGTCGGTTAGCTCCCCGGCCCGGGCGGCCAGGGCCTGATCGCAGGCCACCGGCTTGCCATTGAAGAAGCCATAGTCCACCAGGTCGCCCGACTTGATCACCCGCACCGCCTCGGCCGGGGTCCTCAGCTTGCTCTTGTATTCTGCCTCGTAGGCCATCTGTGCGATCTCCTTGCTGTATTCGCGGCGGGGTGCGGGCGCCCGCTTGGTGCTATTGTTCACAATATCGAGTACGCCACAATCCACCCAGCGGAGCGGCCGCGCCTCAGGCGGCCGGCGGCGGATGGCCCAGGCCCTGAAACAGGGCCTGTTCGATGGTGGCCAGGGATTGGTCCAGGGAGGTCTGACTCTGGTTGAAGAGCCATTGCGCCAGGTAAACGTTGATCACCACCCT
>JAIUYB010000301.1 GCA_020216625.1 Desulfarculus sp. | reverse complement strand
TGGGCAGACATAGGCGCATACGCCACATTCGATGCAATGGAACAGGTCGGCCTCGGCCGCTTCCTCGAAGCGCTGGAACTCGCAGAGCTTGCTCAGTTCGGCCGGCACCAGGTTCACCGGGCAGGATGCCACGCAGCGTCCGCAATGGATGCAGGGGTGGTCATCGTAGCGCCGGACATGCTCCGCCGCCTGGACGAAGACTCCCTCGGTCTCCTTGGTGATGGGGGTCTGGGCGTCGAAGTGGGCGAAGCCCATCATGGGACCGCCCACGATGATCTTGCCCACGCCGCCCACGCCGCCGCCGGCGGCCTTGATGGCCTCGGCGATGGGGGTTCCCAGCCGGGCGGTGAAGGCCTGGGGCTTGGCCACGTCTCCGGCCACCGCGAAGACTCGTTCCAAGTTGGGTTTGGCGCCGAGCAACACCCGGCCCACCTCCAAGGCGGTGACCAGGGGCTCCACCACCACGCCCACGTCGCGCGGTTCGCCGTAGGGCATGGGCACCTCGCGGCCGGTGAGGCTCAAGACCAGGAGGTTGTCGAGGCAGTAGGGGAAATGGGTCTGGCTCTGGGTCCTGATCTCCCATTCCCGCAGGCGGGCCATGGCCGTCAGCTCGCTGGCCACCGCCCCCGTCGGCAGCGCGAGAATGACCCGCGCCGCGCCGCTGATGCGTTTAAGGGCGGTGACGCCCAGGTCCAGCTCGGTCAGGTTCAGACCAGCCAGGGCGGCCTGGTTGGGGCAGACCGGCGGGTCGTGATCCAGGGCCCGGATGACCAGGGTGTCGGTGGGACGCACCACCGGGATGCCGGTCATGAACAGATAGGAGCGGGGGGCCATGGGCGGGGACAGGTCCACGTGCAGGGGCAAGCCCTGGCTGGCGGCGCGCACCAGGCCCGCCTCGCGGATGCGCCGCAGCAGGCGGGTGGGTCGGGCCTTGGCCACCTCGTCGGGATCGGACAGGGGCGAACGGACCTCGCCCTCGGGCGTGGCCCAGATGTCCTGGCCGTCGTTGGCGATGACGATGGTGGGCACTGGTTGGCCGGCCGGGTCGGCGCAGTTGCGGATCGCCTCCACGGTGCCGCTGACCGGACTCAAGACCGCCGCGCTGTCGAACTCATCGGAACTCCCCAAGACTTGCCCCATGCCCACCTGCTGACCGGGCTCGACCTTGGCCTGGCAGACCGCGCCACGGTGCTGGCGCAAGGGCAGGTAGATCCGCTCGGGCGGAGGCAGGGGGGTGGGGGGGCCGAAGGCAGTGCCGCGGGGCAATCGAACGCCTTTGAACCAAGTTGCGATGCTCATGCGGGGTTACTCCTAAGCTGGCGGCGGGCCGCAGCCCGGGCCGGGGGGTGGGAAAATCCCGGCCGGTGAACAATGCCGCACCCGGCTCGGCCGCGCCCTGGACCCGCTTCCGGGGCCTGGGCCGAAGCCGTGGACCTCTAATCCTGGTGGGGGCCCGCAGGCCCGCCGGTCTTCATATATCCGTGGGCGTCTCTCAGCGGGGCAAGGAGACCGTGAAGGTCGCGCCCTGACCTGGCTGTGAACGCACGCTGATGTCTCCCCGGTGGGCCTTGACCACACGCCTGGCGATGGAGAGCCCCAGGCCGGTTCCGGGTTTGTTTTTCAGCTCCGGGCTCTTGGAGCGGAAAAAATCGTTGAAGATAAAGGGCTGCTCGGCCTCCGGAATGCCGGGCCCCTGGTCGGAGACGCTTAGATCCACCTGGTAGGGGTGGACCCGCACCTCCAGGGTGACTTTACCCCCCGGGCGGTTATACTTCACCGCGTTGCTGGTTAAATTGTAGAGGGCTTCCAGCAGAGTTTCACGGTCCACCGCCAGCTCCACCTCGCCTGGGTCGCCCTCCACCACCACCTCCTGACCGGCGGCCTGGGCCTCCAAGCGGGTGCGTTGAGCCAACGCGGTCAGGATGTCGGCCAGGGCGGTGGGGGCCCGGCGCTCGGCGATGCCAGACTCGGCCAGACGGCTCATGGCCAGCCAGGCGTTCAGGGAGTGGAGCAGCTCGTCCAACCGGGCCACGGCCCGGTCCATCAACTCGCCATAGGCCGGGGGCATGGGCCCCAGGCTCTGCTTGACCATCACCTCCAGCAGTTGCCGAACCGCCGCCAGGGGTGAACGCATCTGATGGCTGACCAGGGTCACGAAGTTGGCCTCCATGCGGGCCTTCTCTTCGCGCAGTTCCTTGGCCTCCAGTTCCAGGAAGCGCCGCTCCAGGCCCCGACCCACCACGTGCTTGAGCTCATCGGGACTGAAGGGCTTGGGCAGGAAATCGTAGGCCCCCTGCTTCATGGCGTCCACCGCCGATTGCAAGGTGGCGTGGCCGGTGACCATGACGCAGACGATGGTGGGGTCGAACTCCCGCACCCCGGCCAAGACCTCCAGGCCGCTGATGCCAGGCATTTGCAGATCCACCAGCATCAGATCCGGGGGATTCTGGCGCATCAGGTGCAGGCCCTTCTCGCCGTTCTCGGCCAGGTTGACCCGGTAGCCCCAGCGGCTTAGCAACACCTGCGCCGACTCACGCGCCACCTCGTCGTCATCGATGGCCAGGATGAGGGGCTTTACCGAACGCAGGGGCATGTTCGCACCAATTTCCGTTTCCAGTTCACGCGCGCTGGCAATCGCCACCCGGTCAGCGGGCCGCGCCGACTGCCGGAAGCAAGGCCAAGTTCCATCGCCAGGGCTAGCCGGCCAGGAGTTTTTCAACCTTTGCCAGGAGGACTTCGGCGGTGAAGGGCTTGTCCAGGTAGTCGTCGCCCTGGGCCAGCTCGGCTTCCGGAGGCAGGGTGAAACGCTCGCCGGCGATGGTCTTGACCGCCGAGCACATCAGGACCGGAACGTCGCGGTAATCCATGTACTCCGGGGTGCCGCGCAGGGTGGTGGTGACGGAATAACCCTCGTAGATCGAATCCATCATGATGTCCAGGATGATCAGGTCCGGATCCTGGGCCTTGACCGCCTCCAGGCCTTGCTTGCCGTCTGCGGCGGTGGAGACCTGATGGCCGGCGGCTTGCAAGATGGCCTTGGTGGCAAGGGTGTAGTCTGCGTCGTCGTCGATGATGAGGACCTTGGCCATGGCCATCCCCCGAGCTTGTGTAGGTTATCACTTGTGCAACCGCGCTCACATTAATCCGGGTTGCGCCTCAAGTCAATCCCATTGCACAACAACCGGTCAACTAGCTCAATACTTGTACAAAAATTCCTGGGCCGAAGGATGGCGCAGACGTTTGAGCAGAATGATGACGTCGTAGGGCCTTCCCTGGCGATCAACGCGATAGTCTTCGAGAATCGCCTTCAGCTCGTAGCCCAGGCGCTTGAAGGCGGTGATCTGCTCCTTGCGGTCCACCTGTATTTCAGCCTGCAACAGCATCAGGCCCATGGCCTTGCCCGCCTCGGCCAGCTCCCGCAGCATGGTGGATCCCAACCCCAGGTCGCGGTACTCACGGTGCACCAGGCATTCCACCACCGCGCGGTGGGCCGCCGCCCAGGAGCCGCGCAGCAGGTAGGCGTAGCCGGCCATGCGGTCGCCAACCTCGGGGTCGAAGGCGGCCAAGACCCGCAGCCGGTCCCCGCCCAGGCGACCCAAACGTCGGGTCATGGCCTCGATATCCTTGAGGTCCTGGTTCAGCAGGCGCACCTCGTCCTCGGTCAGGTCCTCCATGAAAACCTGCACCGCGGGGATGTCTGAAGGCTCCAGCCACTTCAGGCCCAGCTCGCGGCCATCGTTGATGCTGACGGTGTAAAGGTAGGGGCCTGACATGGGGCTCCTCTGGTCGCGGCCAGGTGGCGCGACCGTGGGCGAGCCTGGGCCGCTCCCAGGGAGGGCAAGGCTGGCCGGGATGGTGTGCTCGACAGGCTATGATGATGGTGCGAAGTCAGCCCTTGGTAACATCCGCGGCCGGGGTTTGTCAATGACCAGCGCCGGAAGCTCCTCTGGTTGTGGACAAGTACGGGGCGAGACGAATATAATCATCCGACCGCCTCCCGGCCTCTCCGGGGGCGCACCACTGCTGGGGAGCGACATGGGCGCGGGAATCGAACGATACGAGGACGAGGGGCGTCTGGTGGCCCTGGTTCTGCGCCAGGGCGCCGAGCTGGGGCCGGGGGCGCATTTCCTCACCGGCCCGGAGATGGGCCAACAACTGGCCCTGATGGAGCACCCCACCGGCCATCAAATCAAGGCTCATCTCCATAACTCCTCCCCCCGCAAGGTGGAGCTGACCGGAGAGGTGCTCAT
>JAIUYB010000300.1 GCA_020216625.1 Desulfarculus sp. | reverse complement strand
AACCCCGACGACGCCCTCCCCGGGGGACGCGGCCGAAGCCGAAGACCGGCGCGGGACGGACGCGGCCGATTGACGCGCCTGCCTGGTTTGGGGCCGGGGGGCCCGGGCGGGACGCGCCGGGCGGAGCGGACGTAAATTAGGAACGCCCGCCGGCGTGGCGGGGGCGGCGGGGATGAGGCGGATCAGGCGCGGTGGGGGCAGCCCACCTCGTCCAGGGATTCGTCGCGCAGCTTGAGATCGAAGATGCGTTCGCGGTGGGCCGCGCACTCGAAATTCAGGCTGCAATGGGCCAGGCAAACCGAGTCGGTGCGTTCGAACTCGCCGAAGCAGTCGATGCGGTCCTCAAGGTCCTGGGGTTCCAGGCGTCTGGCCAAATCTTCCCTCGCGGTTGTGGCGGCCCGCCCTGACGGCGGGTCAGTTGATGAACACCCGGCGGAACTCCTTGATGTTCTGCAGGGCCAGTCCGGCGCCCATCACCACGCAGGTCAGCGGATCCTCGGCGATGCGCACCTTGATGTTCAGCTCGTGCTGGATGAGCTTGTCCAGGCCCCGGATCAGGGCCCCGCCGCCAGCCAGGGTCACGCCCTGCTCGGCCACGTCGGAGGCCAGCTCCGGCGGGGTCTTCTCGAAAGCCCGGCGCACGCTCTCCACAATGACCCCAACCGGCTCGGCCATGGCCTCGCGCACCTCCTCGTCGGTGAGGGTCACCGTGCGGGGGATGCCGTTGACCAGGTCCTTGCCGCTGATGTCCATGGCCAGCGTCTCCTCCAGGGGGAAGGCGGAGCCGATGGCGATCTTCAGGTTCTCGGCCGTGTTCTCGCCCACCAGCATCTGATACTTGCGCTGGATGTGGCGCATGATGGCCTCGTTGGCCTCGTCGCCGGCCACCCGGACCGACTCGGAATAGGCCGTGGAGAATAATGATATCACAGCCACCTCGGTGGTGCCTCCCCCGATGTCCACGATCATGTTGCCCCGGGGTTGGTCGATGGGCAGGCCCGCCCCCAGGGCGGCGGCCATGGGCTCCTCGATCAGGTAGATGTCGCGCGCCCCGGCCTGCTCGGCGCTCTCGATCACCGCGCGCTTCTCCACCTGGGTCACCCCGGAGGGCACCCCGATGAGCATCCGCGGCTTGACCAGGCCGGCGGCGGAGCGGACCTTGAGGATGAACTCCTTGATCATCAGGCGGGTGAGGTCGAAATCCGCGATGACTCCGTCCTTGAGCGGCCGGCTGGCCAGGATCTGGGGGCTGGTGCGGCCCAGGTATTCCTTGGCCGCGTGGCCCACGGCCACCGTCTTGCCGGTGTCCCGTTGAATCGCCACCACCGAGGGCTCGTTGAGCAGCACGCCCTTGCCCTTGATGAAGATCAGGGTGTTGGCCGTGCCCAGGTCCATGGCCATGTCTTTGCCGAATAGACCCAGAAGCTTGCCGAAAACCATTTCCCTCGTCCTCCGCTATGTCCCCAGCCCGGCGCGCTCAGCCCTTGGCCGAACCCAGGCGATAGTGTTCGATGGTGGCGGCCACGCGGTTGCCGGCCAACTG
This sequence comes from Desulfarculus sp., assembly GCA_020216625.1. Lineage (GTDB taxonomy): Bacteria > Desulfobacterota > Desulfarculia > Desulfarculales > Desulfarculaceae > JACRDC01. Next base: position 2,727 of record JAIUYB010000300.1, on the reverse strand, counting down.
CAGGGCCCGCTCCTCCTCCTCGTCGATCTGTCGTTCGGTGCGTCCGGCGAAGGCCCAAACCCCGATCAGGCTGCGCCAAGCCAGCAGAGGCACTCCAACAAAGGCATTGTACCCCCGCATGGGCTCTTCCGGCGACACCAGGTAGGATTTTCCTGGCAAGGGGCTCAGGCGCGAGTGGGTCAGGGGCTTCATCTCGCGCAACACCCAGCCCACCAGCCCCAGGCTGACCGGGAAGGACCGGCCCCTCAGGGTGCTGAGCGAGGGCCCTTCCACCGCCTCGACCATGTACTGTTTTCGGCCCTGGTGCAACAGGCAGAGCATGCCCATGGACAGGCCGGTGTAGCGCCGGCCGGCGTCCAGCACCTCGGCGAAGTACTGGCGGGGCTCGCCAAAGGCCAGAGTGGCGTTCTCCACGTCGTAGAGCAGATCCAGGATGCGGCCGTACATCGCCTCGCGCGAGCAGGTGTCCTGCTGCTGCACCAGATGGGCGAAAAAGGCCGCGAAATCCCTGATGGTCTTTTTATCGCGCTCACCGAAGATCTGGCGGGCCTTGGTGTCGACAAAGAGCACCCCGAAATCGCCCACCGGCATGGCCAGGAAGGCCTTGACGCCCTCGTCGGCGTTGTAAACCTTGGTCACCTGGGAGGGTTGGTGGTAGCGGTCCACGTCGGCCGGCACGCCGTGCTTGGCCACGAAGCCCACCACGCCCTCGCTGGGGCGGATGGCGGCGTCGTGGCGGAAGGAACTGGCGAAGGAGTGCCAGACCACCGCGCGCAGGTTTTCGCCTCCCCGCTCGCGCAGGAACAGGGCGGCGGTGTAGGCCTCGGTGAGATCGGCCAGCAGGTTGATGGCGTCTTTGAGTTCGGGACGATGATCCATGCGGCCCTGGTCCGCCGGCCCGTGCTGGCTAGCGGTTATCGCGGCAGAAATTGGCATAGGACCTATCGTAGCTCCGTTCGCCCTCGGGGCTGAAGAAGCAGCCCGGGATCTGGCGCATCTGGCGGTGATAGGCCACGCACTGACAGCACAGGCCCTGCTTGTCGCAGCCGGAATAGGAACAGGCGCAATGTTGCAGATTCATTTCGAGGTTGGGGCAGCGGTCCTTCATGGCGTCGTATTTGGACACAGTCTGGTCTTTCCCAGGACGGCGAGGAAGTGACTCAGTTGAGTCATTTTATCTATCATGTGTACTGTATATAGGTTGTTTCCGAGTGTCAACCACAGAATAATGGGGTCGAACTCAGATTGCCGGCGGGTCGAGCTTGCCCGCCGCGCCGGCCGGCCTTATAAATAGCCTCATGCCTGAACTACCCGAAGTCGAATCGGTGCGCCGCACCCTGATGCCAGGAATCCTGGACCGCCGGGTGGCCGAGGTGCTGGCCCGTCCCAGCCGGGTGCTGCGCCCGGACCTGGAAGGCTTCCGGCGAGGGGTGACGGGCCGGCGGGTGACCGGCAGCCTGCGTCGGGGCAAGCTGCTGGTGCTGACCCTGGAGGACGGCGGCTATTGGGCCGTCCATCTGGGCATGACCGGCCAACTCATCCTGGCCCCGGGGGAGCTGGCGGCCGACCACGTCCACGCCCGGGTGGTTTTCGGCGACGGCGGCCCCGGCCTGCACTACCGTGACCTGCGCAAGTTCGGCTACCTGGCCTATTACCCCGACCGGGACCAACTCATGGCCGGGCTCTACGGCCAGATGGGCCCCGACGCCCTGACCATCTCCGCCGAGGAGTTCGTGGCGCGTCTGGCCGGGCGCAAGTCGCCCATCAAGAGCCTGCTCCTGGACCAGCGCCGCCTGGCCGGGGTGGGCAATATCTACGCCGACGAGTCCCTGCACCGGGCCGGCATCCACCCCCAGCGCGGCCCGGCGGAGCTGAGCCGCCAGGATCTGCTGCGCCTGCACGCCAGCCTGGTGGAGACCCTGGACCAAGCCCTGGCCCAGGGCGGGTCGTCGGTCAAGAATTTCGTGGACGCCGAAGGCCGGGCCGGCACCTTTCAGGAGGCCCACCGGGTCTACCGCCGCACCGGCCAGCCTTGCCCGGCCTGCGGCGCTCCGGTGGAGCGCGTGGTCCTGGGCGGCCGCTCCACCCACTTCTGCCCCGTTTGCCAGCGCTGACCCCGGCCAGCCTCCGACCCGGCGGATTTACCGCCGGAGGATCACAACCTTGGCGTGGCGCTGGCCCAGACCCGGGCCTGTCCCGCGGCCCGCTCCACCAGGGCCTGGGCCTCCTCCCGCCGGCCTTCCACCCAGGCCCGGGTGACCGCCACCTTGGCCTCCAGGCACTCCCGCTCCCCCAGGACCAGTCGCGCCACCAGATGGGCCAGGTCGCCCTGGCAGGCAGTCAAGCCCGATTCGTCCGAAAGTCCCAGGGCCGACAGGGTCAGCGCTTCCTCCGAGTCGCACAATAGGGAATCCAGGCTGGGGCGATTCTCCCCATCATTGCACAATTGAACATGGCGACAGTATTCCGGACCGGGCGTCAGGACCGCTTCCGGCAGTCGTATCCCCAAGCTGGCCCAGGCCGCCGCCACCGCCGCCTGCCCTTCCCGGGCGGCCTGGCGGCGTTCCTGGTAGGCGGCGGGGGACCACAGGCCATAGGCGCGGCAGGCCAAAAAACGGTGGTCGTAGTCGGCGCAGGCCCCGGATAGGGCCCAGGGGCAGGGCCGGCGTTGGACGGCGCTGAGCAGGACATGCCGAATCAGGCTGGCGGCGGATTGGGCTCGCTCCG
>JAIUYB010000299.1 GCA_020216625.1 Desulfarculus sp. | reverse complement strand
AGGCGGGCGGCGGCGGCGGCGTCCAGCACCGCGATGACCTCGGGCCGCAGGGCCCGGGCCTGGGCGGCCAGGGTCTCCACCGAGCGGGCGGCGGCCAGGCTCACCACCTGGAAGCGGCCCGGATGCTCGGCCAGCACCTCCAGGGCGCTTCTGCCGATGGAGCCGGTGGAGCCCAGGATGGCCAGGCGCTTCATGCCCACCAGATCTCCCGCGCCAGGAGCAGCAGCGGCGCGGCGGCGATGATGCCGTCCAGCCGGTCCAACAGCCCGCCGTGGCCAGGCAAGAGAGTGCCGGAGTCCTTGGCCCCCACCGCGCGCTTGAGGGTGGATTCCAGCAGATCGCCCACCACCGAGATCGCGCCCAAGGCCAGCGAGAGGCCGGCGCCCACCAAGACCCGGGTGTCGGGCAAAAAGAGGAAGGCGAACAGACCGCCGATCACGGCGGTGAAGATCAGGCCGCCGATCACCCCCTCCCAGGTCTTGCCCGGGGAGAGGGTGGGGGCCAGGCGGTGTTTGCCGGCCAGATTGCCGGCGAAGTAGGCCCCGGTGTCGGCCGCCACCACCGAGGCGACGCCGTAGAGGATCAACACCCGGCCCTGGTCCAGGTTGGCCAGCAGCAGGTAGCAGGACAACAGGCCGGAACAGTAGGCCAGGCCCCAGCCCAGGTTCAGGGCGCGGCGTTGGATGGCATCCACCGCGCCGCCACCGGTCATGGCCAGGAAGGCGGCCAGCACCAGGCCCAGAAGCAAGGCCCCGGCCAGGGCCCCGGCCCCCAGCAGGCCGGCGGTGGGGATGGCCGCGGCCAACAGCCACAGCAGCCAGCCCCGGGGGCCGACCAGCTCCGGGCAGCTCAGGCGCAGGTATTCGCGCATGCCCAGGCCGGCCAAGCCGGCCACCAGCAGGGCCAAGAGCCAGGCCGGAGCGAAAAGCACCAACAGCAGCGCGGCCACCGCCAAGCCGAGGCCGGTGATCACCCTCAGGCCCAGGCCCTGCATCACCCGGCGGCCGTTGATCTCAACCACGGGCGCGCCCGCCCTTTGGCTTTGAGGTGGCGGCGAGCTGCTGGCCGGTCTTGCCGAAGCGGCGTTGGCGTCCGGCGTATTCGGCCAGGGCCGCGCGAAACTGGGCCTCGCGGAAGTCGGGCCACAGCAGGGGGCTGAAGATGAACTCGGCGTAGGCCATCTGCCAGAGCAGGAAGTTGCTGATCCGCTGCTCGCCGCTGGTGCGGATCATCAGGTCGGGGTCGGGCAGGCCGGCGCTCTGGAGGCTGGCGGAGAAGGTCGCCTCGTCCAGGGCCGCGGGGTCGAGCTGGCCCCGGGCGGCCCGAGCGCAGAGCTCGCGGGTGGCGGCCAGAATCTCCTGGCGTCCGCCGTAGGAGAGCGCCAGGGTCAGGACCATGCCGCCGCAGTGGGCGGTGGCGGCCAGGGTGCGCTCCAGCTCGCTCCGGGTGTCCTCCGGCAGGCGCGCCAACTGGCCGATGGCGTTCAGGCGGATGTCCTTGGCGGCCAGGTCGTCGCGTTCTTTTTTCAGAAAACGCTTGAGCAGGCGCATCAGAGCCTTGACCTCGGCCCCGGGCCGGCCCCAATTCTCCTCGCTGAAGGCGTAGAGGGTCAGGTGGGTCAGACCCAGGCGGCGGGCTTCCTCCACCACCGCCCGGACGCTGTTGGCGCCCTCCTCGTGGCCGCGCACCCGCCCCAGGCCCCGCTCCTGGGCCCAGCGCCCGTTGCCGTCCATGATGATGGCCACGTGCCGGGGCAGGGCGGCGGGGTCCAGTTGGGATGGGTTGGCGTCCACGTCAGATCATGCCCGCTCTCCCGCCGGGGCCGGCGGGCTAGAACTCCAGGATCTCCTTCTCCTTCTCGGCCAGGAGCGCGTCGACCTTGGCGATGTGGTCGTCGGTGAGCTTTTGCACCTCGGTCTGACCTCGCCGCATGTCGTCTTCGGAGATGTCGCCCTCGTTCTTGTATTCCTTGAGCATGTCGTTGGCCTCGCGCCGGGCGTTGCGCACCGCCACCTTGGTCTCCTCGCCCATCTTGCGGATGACCTTGACCAAATCCTTGCGGCGTTCCTCGGTCAGCGGCGGGATGGAGATGCGCACCACCTTGCCGTCGTTCTGCGGGGTCAGGCCCAGGTCGCTTTTCAGGATGGCTTTTTCGATCTCGCCGCAGCTCTTGGGGTCCCAGGGCTGGATCATGATCAGGCGGGCCTCGGGCACCGAGATGCTGGCCATCTGGTTCAGCGCGGTGGGCTGGCCGTAGTAGTCGGCGCGCACGGCGTCCAGGATGCTGGCCGAGGCCCGGCCGGTGCGCACCCGGTTGAAGTCGCGCTTCAGGGACTCGATGGCCTTTTCCATCAAATCCTTGGCTTCCTGCTTCACGTCGTCGATCATGACTATCCCTCCACGCGCGATCCCACCGCCTCGCCCCTGAGCGCCCGGGCGATGTTGCCGGGGGTCATCAGATCCAGGACCACGATGGGCAGCCGGTTGTCGGCGGCCAGGCTGATGGCGGTGGCGTCCATGAACTTCAAGTGGCGGGCCAGGACCTCATCGTAGGTCAGACGGGCGATCTTGACCGCCTGGGGGTTGGTGTGGGGGTCGCTGTCGTAGATGCCGTCCACCTTGGTGGCCTTGAACAACACGCTGGCGCCGATCTCCTGGGCGCGCAGGGCGGCGGCGGTGTCGGTGGAGAAATAGGGGTTGCCGGTGCCGGCGGCGAAGATGACCAGGCGGCCTTTTTCCAGGTGGCGCACCGCCCGGCGGCGGATGTAGGGCTCGGCCACCTGGGGCATGTGGATGGCGGTCATCACCCGGGTGGGCAGGCCGCGCTGCTCCAGGGCGTCCTGCAGGGCCAGGGAGTTCATCACCGTGGCCAGCATGCCCATGTGGTCGGCCTGGACCCGGTCCATGCCCTTGGCGCTCTGGCTGACGCCCCGGAAGATGTTGCCGCCGCCCAGCACCACCCCGATCTGGCTACCCAGGGCCATGGCCGCGATCAGCTCGCCGGCCATGTATTGCAGGACCTCGGGACTGATGCCGAAGCTGGCCTGACCCATGAGGGCCTCGCCGGAAAGCTTCAGCATCACGCGGGGGTGGACCGGCTGGTCTGCCATGGGCTCGGCTCCCTGGTGCCATGGGACGCCGGGGCCGCCTGGCGGAGGCCCCGGCGCGGGGTGATGCCTAGCTCTGCTCGCCCAGCACGAAACGGGCGAAGCGGCGAATCTGCACGTTCTCGCCGGTTTTGGCCCGCATCTCGTTGAGCAGGTCCTCGACCGTCTTGTCCGGGTCCTTGACGAAGGCCTGCTTGAGCAGGCAGACCTCGGACTCGAACTTCTTGAGTTTGCCCTCGATGATCTTGTCCCAGATCTTCTCGGGCTTGCCGGAGTCCTTGACCTGACCCAGGTAGATGGCCTTCTCGCGCTCCACCACCTCGGCCGGCAGGTCCTCGGGGGACACGCAGATGGGGTTGGCGGCCGCGATCTGCATCGCCAGGTCGCGGGCGAACTGGGTGAACTCGTCGGTCTTGCCGGTGAAGTCGGTCTCGCAGTTAACCTCCACCAGGACCCCCAGCTTGCCGCCGCCATGGATGTAGGCCATGATCTGGCCCTCGCTGGACTGGCGGTCGGCGCGTTTGGCGGCCACGGCCAGGCCTTTCTGGCGCAGCCAGTCCTGGGCCTTGGCCAGGTCCCCGGCGCACTCGTTCAGGGCCTTCTTGCAGTCCATCATGCCGGCGTTGGTTTTCTCGCGCAGCTCTTTGACCATGCTGGCGGTGATTTCCACGGTACACGCTCCTTTTTGGCGACCAAGGGCCACGGCGGATTTTCCGCCGGGCCCGGGGTTGAGTCGGTTTGGGGCGGACTAGGCCTGGGGGGCGGGCTCCGAGCGCCGGATCACCAGCACCTCGGGGTCGTCCTCGCCCCGGCCCACGGTCAGCTCGGGCATGTCCTCGGGGATCTCGATCATCTCGCGCTCCTCGCGGCCGGCGCCCCGCCGGGACTCGCGCAGGGCCAGGCCCTCGTTGATGGCGTCGGCCACCTTGCCGGCCACCAGGCGGATGGCGCGCAGGGCGTCGTCGTTGCCGGGGATCACGTAGTCGATGTCCTCGGGATCGCAGTTGGTGTCAACGATGGCCACCGTGGGGATGCCCAGGCGCTTGGCCTCGCTGACCGCGATCTTCTCCTTTTTGACGTCCACCAGGAAGATCACCGAGGGAAGCCGGCCCATGTCCTTGATGCCGCCCAGGTTGCGCTGGAGCTTCTCCAGCTCGCGGCCCATGGCGATGGCCTCTTT
>JAIUYB010000298.1 GCA_020216625.1 Desulfarculus sp. | reverse complement strand
CCCAGTTCGTCGGCCAGCTCGAAGCGCTGGGCCATCAGTTTGCCCAGGTTGCGCCGAAAAAGCTCCCGGCTGGTCTTATCGAGCCAGGCCTCGATGTTCCTGGCCAGGCCGTCGGGATCGGTGACCTTCTTGGTCTGGGGGATGATGGTGTCCACCACGCCGAAATGCTTGAGATCCTTGGCGGTGGACTTGCTGATGGAAAGGGCGTCCTCGATGCGGCCGGCATCGCGGAAGATGATGGCGGCCAGGGACTCGGGCGGGGCGGTGGCGTAGAGGGCGTCCTCCACCGCCGCGCGGCGGTCGGCCACCTGCAGGGCCAAGGCCCCGCCGGAGCCGCCCTCGCCCAGCACCAGGCTGATTGTGCGGATGGGCACCGTCAGGTAGGCCCGGATCAGGTGGGCGATGAAAAAGGCCTGCAGGCGCAGGGCGCTATACATGGAGATGTCGGCCCCGAAGGTGTCCACCACCGAGAAGAGCAGGGCCTCCTGGTGGGGGCCGGACTGCTTGAGCCGGCGCAATAAGCCCAGGACCTGGGCGTGCTCGTCGGCGTTGAGCATGCCCCAGTTGAGGCGGTTCACCGCCTCGGGATTGCTGAACTGCTCGGGTTTGGGCTTCTGCTGGGCCACCACGTAGACCTGGCGTTGGCCCAGGTGTCCCTCGCCCATGATCAAGTTGTCGCCCACCGCCTCGTAGTCGCGGAAATCGGCGAACAGACGCTGGATGATGTCGGAGGCCCGGGGGCGGAAGGGATGGCGGGTGCGGGTTTTGAACATGTCGAGCAGCTTCACGCCAACTCACCTCGTTTGCGGGAACGGACCGGCCGGGGTGATGGCCTCCCCGGGTGCGATGACCCCTAAAACCAAGCGCGCGGGCCGGACTTGCTCCGCCCGCGGGGGTGGGATAATCGTAGTGGAGGGGGGGCGGGGTGTCAAGCCGACCCCGACGCTTGGTTTTCGCCCCCGGGCCCGGCCGGGCCGAGGGGGGAAAGACCTTGCGCCCGGCAGGGGGCTCTGTTATAAATCCTTGCACCGCGCCGCCGGCGTGGCCGTTCCCGCATGGATTCATGGTGGCTGTAGCTCAGTTGGTTAGAGCGCCAGGTTGTGGCCCTGGAGGCCGTGGGTTCGAGTCCCATCAGCCACCCCACCACCCCTCAGACCGACGAAACCGATCCGGCGGCAATCTCAGCGAAGACAACCCCACGGGGCTCGCGGCCCCAACCCAACCCGGCCTATCCATTCAAGGAGCGCATTTAATGGCTAAAGTCGTCATCACCATCGAGGACACCCCGGATGGCGGGGTGGAGGTGTCGGCCGAATTCGATCCCGATCTGCCCGAGGAGTGGAACGAGGACGATTTGACCGAGGCCCAGCTTTTCGCCCTGGCCACCCTGGAGAGCATGGAGCTGGAGGGCGAGGAGGAAGAGGAGGACTAAGCCTCCGTTCCGCCGGCCGATTTCATTCCGCCCTGCCGCGGATGCCTCGCGCGAGGCTCCGCGGCAGGGTTTTTTGGTCGATCTCCGCCGGGTGTGGCACAATTTCGTCATGCGCGAGAGTTGGGGTTTGCGTGCCCAGGCGACGGGAGAGGTTCATGATCGACGCGTCCGCCTTCTGGATCCGGTTGGGGGTGTTCTGGGGAGGGCTGGTCCTGTTCCTGCTGCTGGAGCTGGTGCGCCCCTACCGCCCGCCCTCGCTGAGCAAGCTGGGGCGCTGGATCACCAACCTCTCCCTGACCGCGCTCAACTCCCTGATCCTGGCGGCGGTCTTTGGCGCGGCCATCCTGGCCACCAGCCATCATGTCACCGAGCGCAAAATCGGGGCTCTCAACCTGATCGACGGACCCTATTGGCTCAAGTTCCTGTTGGGCCTGGCCTTCCTGGACTTCATGCTCTACATCTGGCACCTGCTGAACCATGAGGTGCCCCTGCTGTGGCGCTTCCACCGGGTGCACCACAGCGACCTGAACATGGACGCCTCCACCGCCACCCGCTTTCACATCGGCGAACTCGGCCTCTCGGCAGTGATCAAGATCGGCCTGATCTATCTGATCGGGGCCGACCCGACGCTGGTCATCAGCTTCGAGACCCTCCTGGTCCTGACGGCCCAGTTCCATCACTCCAGCCTGAGGATATCCCCGGCCTTCGAGCGGATATGGTGGCTGCTCTTTGTGCCGCCCTCCATGCACCGCGTCCACCACTCGGTGAAGATCAAGGAGCGCAACACCAACTACGGCACCATTTTCTCGTTCTGGGACCGGGGCCTGGGCACCCTGCTGACGGCGGTGGATCAGGCCGGGATCAGGATCGGGGTGGGCGGGCATTTCGACCCGGCCAAGTTGAAGCTTCCCAACTTGCTGATCATGCCCTTCAGCCGCTACGTGCGCTGAAACCCGGGAGAAGCCAATGCTGCTCAAGGCCCTGTTCTCCAAGGCCCGCGACCTGACCCCGGACCAGGCCCGCCAATTCATGCGCCAGCGTTCGCCCGCAGAGTACACCCTGTTGGACGTGCGACAGCCCAGGGAGTACGAGCGGGAGCACATTCCCGGCGGCAAGCTGGTGCCCCTGCCCCAACTTGGCGACCGCATGGCCGAACTGGACCCTAAAAAGCCAGTGATCGCCTATTGCGCGGTGGGCGGGCGCAGCCGGGCGGCGGCGGAGATGCTGGCCGGGCGCGGTTTTGGCGAGGTCTATTCCCTGAAGGGCGGCATCAGGGCCTGGAATGGTCAGGTGGCCCTGGGGCCGGAATCCCAGGGCCTGGGTCTTTTGACCGGGCGCGAAGACCGGAAGGAGGCCCTGGTGGTGGCCCTCGGTCTGGAGGAGGGCCTGCGCCGCTTCTACCAGGCCTTGGCCCCTCGGGCCCAGGACCAGGCGGCCGGCGAGCTCTGCCTCCAGTTGGCGGAGGTCGAATTGCGCCACCAGGACCTGATCTGGGATCTCTACCAGGCCGGACCGGACGGAAACCTGGGGCGGGAGGAGTTCGCCCGCCTGGCGGTTGGGAGGGTGATGGAAGGCGGGGAGACGGTGGAGGAGGCGCTGGCCGGGCATCTGGCTCGGGGCTTCACCTCCGCTGAGCTCTTGGCCGAGGCCATGGGCATCGAGGCCCAAGCCCTGGATCTCTACCTGCGCCTGGCCGAGCGCCTGGGCGAGGCCGGGGCCAGGGGGGCCTTCCTGCGCCTGGCCCAGGAGGAGCAGGCCCACCTGGATTCCCTGGGCCGTCTCCTGGACCATCCGCCGGCCTAGGCCCGCGCCGCCAGCCCGTCCAGCAGACGGGCGTGGAGGTTGTCGAAACCGCCGTTGCTCATGACCAGGCAAAGGTCGCCGGGCCTCAGCTCGGCCAACAGGGCGGCCAAGAGGGTGTCGCCGTCGTCAAAGGCCCGGGCGGTTTGCCCCTGGGCCTGGAGATCGGCGGCCAGGCGGGCGCTGCTCAGGCGCTCGGCCTCGGGCGTCGCCTCCATGCCCGGTGGCTCGCGCAGAAAGACCAGGTCGGCGGCGGCGAAGGCCCGGGCGTAGTCGGCCTGGAAGACATTGCGGCGGCTGGTGTTGCTGCGGGGCTCGAAGGCCGCCACCAGGCGGCCCGCGCCCGGGCTCCAGCCCGGCAGGCCGAACTCCTTGATGGCGGCCAGGGTCTCGCGCACCGCCGTGGGGTGATGGGCGAAGTCGTCCACCACACTCACACCGGCGGCGGTGCCGAGCAGCTCCATGCGCCGCCGCACCCCGGGAAAGTGGGCGGCCGCTGCAGCGACGGCGGCCGGTTCGGCGCCCGCCAACAGGGCACAGGTACACGCCGCCATGAGGTTGTCCAGGTTGTGCCGACCCACCAGGGGGACGGTCACGTCGAACACCCGGCGCCGCCAGGCCAGGCGGGCCGCAAGGTGCCCGTCGCGGTGGTCGAAGGCGAGGGCGCGGAGATCCACCTCCGGCTCCTCGCCGTACCAGACGGCGCCGGCGACTCCTTCCGCGGCCCGCCGCGCCCCCCCGTCGCCGGCATTGGCGACCACCGTGCCGCCCAGCTCCAGGGTGCGTGCCACCCCGGCACGGAAGGCTGCCACGATGGCATCGAGGTCAGGGTAGATGTCACCGTGGTCGAACTCCACGTTATTGACCACGAAGAAGTGAGGGTAGTAGTGGAGAAACTTGGGCCCCCGGTCGAAAAATGCGGTGTTGTACTCGTCCCCTTCCACCACCGTCCAGCCGCCGCGGCCCAGCCGCCAGGGCCGTCCGCCGCGCGGCACGCCGCCGACCATCACCGTGGGGTTAAGACCGCACTGTTCGAAGAGATGCGCAGTCAGCGCCGTCGTCGTGGT
>JAIUYB010000297.1 GCA_020216625.1 Desulfarculus sp. | reverse complement strand
ACCCCAAGTTCCTGAAGTCGCGCGGCATGCTCTGCGCCAAGGGCAACGCCGGCATTCACCAGCTTTATGACCCCAACCGCCTCAAGCACCCCCTGCTGCGGGTGGGGGAGCGCGGCGCGGGCCAGTTCAAGCGCATTTCCTGGCAGGAGGCCCTGGACCTGGCGGCCGACAAGATGCGGACCATCGCCAAGGAGTACACCCGCTGCGGCATGCTGTTCATGGCCGGGGCGGATATGCAAAGCGTTTTCGTGCATCGCTTCGCCGAGGCCTTCGGCTCCTACAACGTCATCAGCCACGAATCCAATTGCCTGCTGAGCGGCAACCGCGCTTTCCTGGACACCTTCGGCGAGGTGCCCATCCCCGACGTGCTCAACAGCAAGTACATCCTCATGGCCGGGGCCAACCGGTTCGAGTCCCTGGTCACCCCCGACAGCATCGACCTGATGACCGCCTTGCGCGAACACGGTTGCAAGCTGGTGGTGTTGGACCCGCGCTACACCAAGACCGCCGCCCTGGCCAACGAGTACCACGCCATCCGCCCGGGCTCCGACCTGGCCCTGATGCTGGCCCTGATGCACGTGCTGATCGGCGAGGAGCTTTACGACCGGCAATTCGTGGCCGAAAAGACCTATGGCCTGGAGCAGCTCCGGGAGCACGTGCGGCCATACACCCCGGAATGGGCCGCCGCAAAGACCGACATTCCGGCCGAGGCCATCCGACGCATGGCCCGGGAGATGGCCGCCGCCGCGCCCGCGGCCATGGTTTATCCCGGCCGCCGCAGCTCCGACTACCACAACTCCACCCAGATCCGGCGCGGCTTCGCCATGGTCAACGCGCTTTTGGGCAATTGGGACCGCCCCGGCGGGCTCACCGCGGCCCGAGTGGTGGGGCTCAAGGGCGGCATCCCCCTGGAGGCGCCCTTCTACGACGACAACCCTCCGGAGCGGGTGGACGCCGGTCAGGCCAGGCTGATGTTCGAAGAGGAGGGCTCCTTCAAGCTGACCCGTGACGCGGCGCTCAAGGGCGAGCCCTATCCCATCAAGGGATTTTTCGCCTACCACGTCAATCCCATGCAGACCGGGGCCAATCGAGGCAAGACCATCGCGATGCTGAAGAAAATGGATTTCGTGATGGTGATGGACGTGGCCATGACCGACACCGCCTGGATGGCTGACCTGGTGCTGCCCAGTCAGACCTATCTGGAGCGCCTGGATCCAGCCAGCGCCCAGCAGGGCTCCTCGGCCTGCGCCTGCGTGGTCCAGCGCGACCCGGTGGCGCCGGCCATGTTCGGCCCCAAACCGGTTTGCTGGGTGGTGCAGGAGCTGGCCAAGCGCCTGGATCTGGGCGAACACTTCGATTTCACGGTGGAGGAGTTCCGGACCGCCCAGTTGGCCGACCTGCCCGACGCGCCCAAGGCCCTGGCCGAGGACGGGGTTTACTACAACCCCAGCCGGCTTTACGGAGTCTACGAAGGCAAAATCTACAAGACCAAGAGCCACAAGATCGAGCTTTTCAACCAGCGTTACGCCGAGGCTGGCCTGGACCCGATGCCGGTCTACGCCGATCCGGCCCAGCCGCCCAGTGACCAGTTCCGGCTGGTGGTGGGGCGCAACGCGCTGATCACCCAGAGCAGCAGCACCAGCAACCCGCTGCTCCTTCAGATGCAACCGGACAACGACCTCTGGCTCCACCCCGAGCCGGCCGCCCGCTTGGGGATCAAGTCCGGCCAGCGGGTGCGGGTGCAGAGCCCGTCCGGTGAACAGATCCTGGCCGCTCGGGTGACCCACGAGACCCGGCCGGACACAGTCTACATGCACACGGGTTTCGGGGTGCTGAGCAAGGATTTGGCCGCCCATGGCCGCGGTGGGTGCATCGCCGAGCTGTTGGTGGACGGAGTGGACGAGATCAGCGGCAACATGGCCATGCACGAGACCTTCGTGCGGGTGGCCGCAGCCTAGGAGCGAGGAGAGGACCATGGCCGTCAAGCTGGGCATGGTGATCGACGCCGCCAGTTGCATCGACTGCAAGGGCTGTCAGGCCGCCTGCAAGGTGGCCAACCAGGTGCCCGATGGCTACTGGCGCAACTGGATCAAAAGGGGCGACGAGGAAAAGGCCGCCCAGGAACGCGCGCGCCTGCGGTTCCAGCCTGGTAACTGCATGCAGTGCGACAAGCCGACCTGCGTGGCGGCTTGCCCCACCGGGGCCACCTACAAGGAAGCCTCCGACGGAGTGGTGCGCATCGACCGCGAACTGTGCATCGGCTGCGGCCAGTGCATCGCCGCCTGTCCCTACAACGCCCGCTATCGTCATCCCCAACTGCGGGTGGCCGACAAGTGCGACTTCTGCGCCGAGCGCCGGGCGGCTGGCCTTTCGCCGGCCTGCGTGGACACTTGCCCCACCAAGGCCCGGGTCTTTGGCGACCTTAACGACCCCCAAGGCCCGGCCGGCCGCCTGCTGCGGACCAAGGCCTCGGCGCGGGTGATCAGCCAAGCGTCTCCCACCGACCCCAATCTCTACTATCTGGGCGACCCCGGTCCGACCGATTGGCCGGTCCAGGCCAAGATGCCCACCCCCTGGCAGTTCTGGAAGAGCCTGGGCGGACCGGCCCTGGAGGCCCTGGTGGGCCTGACGGGTCTGGGCGTCATCGCCATGTACGGCCGCCAGTTGATCCTGGGCGAGCGCGATCAACCCCCGGACGAGCACGCGTCCGGCCATCCGGAGGGAGGCGGCCATGACCACCGCGCCTGAGCCAAGCCTGCGCCGGCACACCCCGGCGGGCATCTTCATGCACTGGTTCAACGCCGCCTGCTGGCTGTTCCTACTCTTCACCGGCTTGGGTCTGATCGACAATCCCGAGCTGCGGCCCTTTGGCCCCGGTTATCCGGCGGTCCTGCGGACGTTGTTTGGCAACGGCGGCAACCTGCTGCTGGCCCATTGGCTGGTGGCGCTGCTGTGGTTGGCGGTCTGGGCGGGATTCATCGCCATTTATCTGACCCGCCATGTCATCCCCTTCCTGCGCCAGGTGGCCGCCATCGAGTTCAAACGAGACCTGGAGTGGATGCTCAAGAAGCAGCTCCAGATGATGGTGGGCTACAAACTGATGGCGCGGTTGGTCCGGCCCCTGGGCTGGGATGGCCGCCTGCCGGAGCAGGAATACTACAACGCAGGCCAGAAGCTGGCCGCCCAGGGCATCATCGCCGGGGCCTTGGCCCTGGTGGCCACCGGTCTGATGATGCTGGCCAGCAAGTATGTCCTGGGGCCGGGTTGGACGGTGCTGGTGCAGTGGAGCATCACCCTTCACTACCTGGCGGCCCTGTTCACCACGGTCCTGCTCCTGGTCCACGTCTATATGGCCGCCATCTCCAGCGAGGAGCGGCCGGCCTTCGTCAGCATGTTCACCGGCCGGGTGCCGGCGGACTACGCCCGGCACCATCACAAGCTTTGGCACGACCAGGCGGCCGGTGGGGACGCTTGAGGATTATTGCCGCATTCAACCAGCGCGAGCGCGAGGAGGTAGGAAAGACATGAAATCCCATGCCCGCAAGATGATCACGGCTCTGGCCCTGGTGTTGGCCCTGGCCTTGCCGATGGCCGGCGCGGCGAGCGCGGCCGAGGAAAAAAGCGCGGCCCAGGCCGCCGGCAGCTTCCAGATGTTTCCGGATCTGGTGGACGCCGCTTTCGTCAAGGACCTGGTGGATCACAAGCAGGTGGGCTTGTTGATCGACTCCCGGCCCAAGCCCACCAAGTACGACCAGGGCCACATCCCCGGCGCGCTCAGCCTTCCCTTCAGCGCTTGGGAGAAGATGAAGGGCCTGTTGCCGGCGGACAAGGGCGCCCTGATCGTCTTCTACTGCGAGGGCCTCACCTGCCCCCTGAGCCACAAGTCCGCCTTCCTGGCTCAGAAAATGGGCTACACCAACCTCAAGGTCTACGCCGAGGGTTGGCCGGAGTGGAAGGAGAAGTATGGCGCGGGTGTCGCCCAGGCCGCGCCCAAGTCCGCCGCCTCCGGCCCGGCCCGGAGCCTTAAGGCCGGCAAGCAGGAGGGCAGCCTGGACGCCCAGGCCTTCGTGGAGATCATGCAGACCAAGCCCGAGAGCATCTTCCTGGTGGACGTGCGCGACGCGGGCGAGGTGGCCACCGGGGCGATCAAGGGTTCGGTCAACATGACCGTGGACCAGGTGGAGAAGAACCTGGACCAGTTGCCCAAGGATAAGCCCATCGTTTTTGTCTGCGGCACCGGCGCGCGCAGCGGCGAGGCCTACTATCTGCTCAAGGACAAGCGTCCCGAGCTGACCGAGGTCTATTACATCGACGGCGAGATC
>JAIUYB010000296.1 GCA_020216625.1 Desulfarculus sp. | reverse complement strand
AAAACGCTGGCGAGATACTCCACCCCGGCGACCTGATCCTGGTGCGGACCCTCTCTTATGACGACAAGGCCCAGACCTGGGAGCTGGCCCTGACCCAGGAGCCCGAGGCCCAGGCGGCCCTGCTGTGCATCGAGCTGCCCAGCGGACGGGTGCCGGCGATGATCGGCGGACGCGACTTCAGCCAGAGCCAGTTCAACCGCGCCCTCCAAGCCCATCGCCAACCAGGCAGCGCCTTCAAGCCCTTCATCTTCGCCGCCGCCCTGGACCGCCCCGCCCATCCCTACACCCCGGCCACCATCATCCTGGACGCGCCGGTGGTCTTCGACGATCCCAGCCAGCCTGGCGGACTCTGGAAACCCAAGAACTACGACGGGCATTTCAACGGCCCCACCACGGTGCGCGAGTCCCTGGAGCACAGTCGCAACGTGCCCACGGTCAAACTGTTGAACGACCTGGGGGTGGAATACACCATCGCCTACACCCGACGCTTCGGCATCACCAGCGAGCTGGTGCCCAGCCTGTCCCTGGCCCTGGGCTCGGCCAGCCTGACGCTGTTGGAGATGACTAGGGCCTACGGGGTCTTCGCCAACCAGGGGCAGTTGACCGACCCGGTTTTCGTGGAGAAGGTCCTGGATCGCGAGGGACGGACGATCTACGAGGCCAAGCCCCTGACCCGGGAAGTGATCTCGCCCCAGACCGCCTACCTGATGACCAGCATGCTGGAGGGAGTGGTCCTGCGTGGCACCGGCCGGGGGGTGCAGATCCCCGGTCACACCCTGGCCGGCAAGACCGGCACCACCAACGACCTGCGCGACGCCTGGTTCATTGGCTACGCACCGCAGATGGTCTGCGGGGTCTGGGTGGGGCGCGATGACAACGAGCCCCTGGGCAGTCGCGAGACCGGGGCCCGGGCCGCGGCCCCGATCTGGAAAGACTTCATGGTCAAGGCGCTGGCCAACCGGCCTCCCCAGGACTTCCCCACCCCGCCGGGGGTGGTTTTCGCCCGGATCGACCCCCGCACCGGCGGCTTGGCCGGCCCCTTCACCAACAACGCCTTCTTCGAGGCTTTCAAGGAGGGCACCGCCCCGGTGGCGGAGGTCAGCGGCCCCTATCCCCAACCGCCCACCGCGGCCGACACCCAGGATTTCCTGGAATCACAAAGCTTCGCCGGCCAGGGGGACAACCCATAGCCCCGGTCGGCCCAAGGCGCGCGAAGGGGCGCCCCCACCCGGGGACGCCCCTTTGTTTTTTCATTGGCTTTCGCGATGTTAGACGCTGGAAAGCTCGTCGTGGGTGACGTAGAGCACCGTGAACTCGCGCTCCAGCTCCGCCTGCAAGGGCGCCAGCTTGTCCGGGGCCATGTCGGCTATGCGGATGAAAACGTTGCGGGTGCCCTCCTCGCACATGTCGTAGGAGGACAGGATGCTGACCATGCGCCCGCCGTGCTTGCGGATGACGTCGGCGACTTCCTTGATGGAGCCGGGCCGGTCCTCCAGGGTGAAGGCGAACTGGGTGCCGCCCCGATAGATGCCGGTGATGGAGGTGAGCACCCGGAAAACGTCGCCCTGGCTCAGGATGCCGATCAGGCGGCCGCCATCCACCACCGGCAGGCCGGTGACCTTGTGTTCCAGCATGATGACCGCGGCCTTCTCCACCGTCTCCTCGGCGGTGATGGTGATGACCTTGCGGCTCATGATGTCCTTGACCTTAAGTTCGCTGAGCAGGTAGTAAAGCTCGTGCACGTCCAGGGTGGTGGCCTTGCTGGGGCTGGCCTCCTTGAGATCGCGGTCGGTGACGATGCCCACCACCTGGCCCTTGTCGTTGATGACCGGCAACCGGCGGACGTTGTTCTCCTTCATGACCTGGGAGGCCTTCATCACCGAGGTGTCGGGATTGACCGTGATCGGGTCGGTGGTCATCCAATCCTTGACCAGCATGGCCTTCTCCTCATGTTATGGTGCCGCCATCGCGCCTGGACGCGCCCGCGCCGCGCCCTGGCGCCCCCGACCCGGGCAAGGGGGGAATTCACCCACGGCTCGAGCTTAGGTTTGGGGTTAAAGATACAATTGCCAGCCGGTGGGTTGTCAAGCAATTTCGTCGGAAAGGTTTTTAGCTAACTCCGTGAAGCCTGAAGCTAAAACGTCGACGCCAATCAACGCCCTGGAGCTTTGGCTTGGTCCGGAGAGCCCCCTGGCCCGGGTGCTGCCCGGCTTCGCCCCTCGTCCCGGGCAGTTGGAACTGGCCCGGGCGGTGGAGCGCGCCTTGCGCCAGCAGACGCCCTTGATCGCCGAGGCCGGCACCGGCACCGGCAAGACCCTGGCCTACCTGCTGCCGGTGGTGCTCTCGGGGCAGAAGACCGTGATCAGCACCGGCACCCGCACCCTGCAGGACCAGGTGGCCGAGAAGGAATTGCCGCTGTTGAAGGCCGCTTTGGAGCCCAGCCTGCGCTGGGCGGTGCTCAAGGGCCGGGCCAACTACCTCTGCCGCCGGCGTTACGACCGCTTCGCCCAGCAACCCGACCTGGGCCTGCCCGGCGCGGCCGGCTCCCTGGCCCTGTTGCGGGAGTGGCTCACCCAGCGCCCTGGCGGCGACCTGGACCAGGTGCGGGGAGGCCGCCTGAGCCCGGCGGTCTTGGCCGAGGTGACGGCCAGCGCCGAACAGTGCCTGGCCGGACGCTGTCCCCGGCGCGAGGAATGCCTGCTCCTGGAAGCCCGGCGCCAGGCGGCCGAGGCCGACATCGTGGTGGTCAACCACCACCTGTTCCTGGCCGACCTGGCCTTGAAGGCCAGCGGCCACGGCGAGGCCTTGCCCCGCTATCAGGCCGTGGTCTTTGACGAGGCCCACCTGGTGGCCGAGGTGGCCACCCAGGTCTTCGGGGTGGCGGTCTCCAGCCAACGCCTGGCGGCGTTGCTGCGCGATCTGACGCGAGAAGCGCCCAACTGCGACAGTGGGGCGATCATGGCCTGCCGCCAGGCGGGGGAGCGCTTTTTCGCCACCGTGGCCCGCCTGGCCGGACCGGCCGGCAGCCTGGCCCTGAACCAAGCCCATCTGGATGCCATCGCCGGCGAGGGCCGTATCCTGGCCGAGGCCCTGGAGACCCTGGGCGACGGCCTGGGCCCGGGCGACGAGGCCGAGGCCCTGGCCGCCCGGGCCTATGCCATCGGCATGGACCTGGCGGCGGTGGCCCAGCCGGTGCCTGGCCAGAGCGTGGCCTGGGCCGCGGTCAAGGGCCGCTCGGTGGCGGTGAACCTCTCGCCGGTGGAGGTGGCGCCCCACCTGGAGCACGCCCTGTACGCCAATCTGGGCCGCCTGGTCTTCACCAGCGCCACCCTCTCGGCCCTGGGCGACCTGGAACCGGCCCGCCAGCGCCTGGGCCTGCCGGGAGAGACGGCCAAGCTCTGCCTGGCCTCGCCCTTTGACCAAGCCCACCAGGCCCTGCTCTACGTGCCCAAGACCATGCCCCCGCCCCAGGACCCGCGGTTCGCGGCGGCGGTGGCCGACCAGGTGGAGAAAATCATCGCCATCAGCCAGGGTCGAGCCTTCGTGCTCTTCACCACCCACCGCAACCTGGAGACGGTCAGCGGCCTGTTGGCCCCCCGCCTGCCCTACCCCTGCCTGGTGCAGGGCCAGGCCCCGCGCATGGAGCTGCTCAAGCGCTTCGTGGCCGAGAGCCCCTGCGTGCTCTTCGCCACCGCCAGCTTCTGGCAGGGGGTGGACGTGCCCGGACCGGCCCTGTCGGCGGTGATCGTGGACAAGCTGCCCTTCGCCCCGCCCGACGACCCCCTGCTGGCGGCCCGGGCCGCCCGCCTGGAGGCCGAGGGGCTCTCCAGCTTCGGCCACCTGATGCTGCCCGAGGCCATCCTGAGCCTGAAGCAGGGCCTGGGAAGGCTGTTGCGGACCCCCGAGGACCGGGGGGTGCTGGCGGTGCTGGACGTGCGGCTGGTTACCAAAGGTTATGGCCGTCAGTTCCTCAAGGCCCTGGCCCCGGTGCCGGTGACCCACGACCTGGCCGACCTGGAGCGCTTCTTCGCGGCGGAAACGCTGGTCAACACGGCGTGACAACCCATGAAAGGCGGGACGGATACCCAGGATTCTAGCGTCCGGCGGCCCCACCACCGAGCAGGAAGCCAAGGCCGAAGAGCAGGATGAAGCCGCCGAACATCAGGCCCAGGAACAACAGGGGGAAGACCAGGGCGAAGACCGCCCGCCCCTTGCCGATGCCGTGACAGGTGGCCAGGCTGGCCACCATGACCACCAGGGACCATACGCTCCCCACCCAGACTCCCACCAGCGGAACCAAATACCAGACCACCGGGGCGTTGCTGTAGGCC
>JAIUYB010000295.1 GCA_020216625.1 Desulfarculus sp. | reverse complement strand
GGGGCCGGGACCGGGGCCTTGGCCGGAGGGATCAAGGGCGGGCTGGGCAGCGCCAGCGAGGTGCTGGAGAACGGCCTGACCGCGGCGGCCTGCGTGGCGGTCAACTCCCTGGGCGCGGTGATCGACCCCGCCTCCGGCCTGCCCTGGGAGTTGCGCCAGGAGATCGCCGGGGAGTTCGGCCCCATCGCGCGGCGGGCGGTGGAGCCGCCGGCCCCGCCGGCCGGCCAAGCCGGGGCCAACACCACCATCGCGGTGGTGGCCACCGATGCCACCCTGAGCAAGGCCCAGGCCCAGAAGCTGGCCCAGATGGCCCACGACGGTTTGGGCCGGGCCATCCGGCCGGCCCACACCATGTTCGACGGCGACACCATCTTCTGCCTGGCCACCGGCAAGCGGCCCCTGCCCGGGGAGAGCGGATTCTTCGGGGTGGGCCAGGCCGAGGCCATCAACCAACTGGGCCGGGCGGTGGCCGATTGCCTGAGCCGGGCCATCACCCGGGCGCTGGTGAGCGCCACCAGCCTGGGGGGCCTGACCGCCTTCCGGGACCTGCCCGCCCGCCAGGGCTAAGGCTGGGGCAGGGCCTTCTCCAGCTCGGCGAAGGCGTCCTCCATTTCGTTGAGCAGGGTCTCGGCGGCCGAGAGCTTCCAGCCACCCAGGGCCTCGTTGATCTTGCGGTGCAGGTCCAGGATGCGCTGGCCGGTGGCCTCCACGGCCTTTTCCACCGCCGGATCCAGGTCCTTGGCCAGGCTGACGTCCACCAACAGCGGGGCCAGGTCGTTCAGGGGCGGGCTCTCCTCCAAAAGGCGGTTGTCGAACCCGGCCAGGAGCCGGTGCAGCCTGGGGAAGGCCTTGGCCAGGCCCTTGGGGTAGACCGGCTCCACCCGCACCCGGATCTGCTGATATTTGCTCACGCGCGCCTCCCCACTCCGGCCTAGAGCCGTCCCTCCAGGATGCCCCGGGCCACATAGGCCACCACGTCCACCCCGGCCTGGGCCGGACCCTGGCGGCCATATTTCACATTGAACTCCACCAAAAGCGGCCGGCCGTCGATCCAGAACAGATCGACGCCCACCTCGTCGAGCTTGGCCAGGCGGGCGGCCTCCACCGCCAACTCGATCGCCGCCGCCGGCACCGGGCTCAGGTCCACCATGCCCCCCCGGGCCAGGTTGCTGTGCAGGCCGCCCACCGGATTCAGCCGCCAATAGGCCACCACCGGCTGGTAGCCGATGACCACCACCCGGATGTCGCGGGTGATGGGCAGATATTCCTGGATGTAGGCCGGATTGTGTTTGGCCAGATAGGCGGCCAGGTCCTCCGGCCCCCGGATCAGATAGACCCCCCTGCCCAGGGCCGAGGCCCGGGGGGTCTTGGCGATGAAGGGATAGCTGAAGTGCTGGCTGATCTGGCTTCGCTGGCGGCCGTGGTAAAAGCGGGTGCGGGGGTGGGGCAGGCCGGCCATTTGCAGGAAGGTGGTCTGGCGGATCTTGTCGCTCTCGTAGAGGTGGCACTCCAGGCTGGGGAAGATGGGCCGGCCCAGGGTGCTGAGCAACTCGGCGTAGATGTCGGTGGGATAGCAGACCTTGGGGGAGCGCAGGATCAGCTCCCGCTCGGCGGGGCCATAGTCCTCCCAGTTGGTCCTGAGGCCCAGGGTGATGAACTCGGGGTGGCGGCGCAGGCGGCTGCCGATGGCCACGAAGGGTGCGGACAAGCGAGTCTCCCAGGGTGGTGGATGCACGCCGCCGGCGGACGGCGGTTGGGTTCGAGATCAGGCAAGACGCAGCCGGCCTGTAAGCCGAGTTCTGTTCCCGCCCGATGAAGGGCGGGCGACGGTCATTCCTCTAGGGCGCCGGTTGCCCGGCGTCTCCAGCAACCTACCCGGGGGCTTCGGACGGGCCGCCCTCGATCGCCCCTCTATTTGGTCTTGCACCGGGTGGGGTTTGCCTAGCCCCGGACGTCGCCGCCCGGGCTGGTGAGCTCTTACCTCGCCGTTTCACCCTTACCGCCTCCCGGGGGAGACGGCGGTTTGCTTTCTGTGGCGCTATCCGTGGGGTCGCCCCCCCTGGCCGTTAGCCAGCACCCTGCCCTGTGGTGCTCGGACTTTCCTCCCGCCGCTTTTGGCGGCCGGCGACCGTCCGGCCGACTGCGTCTTGCCTTGATAGGATAACACGGGCGCCGGCGGGTTGCCCGCCCGCCGCCGCCGCTTCGGCGCGATCCCCCGGCCGCCCTCGATCCGGGGCGGCCGGTTCTGCCGCGACAACCGGGCCCAATCATGTAATCATGATAAGCGAGACAATAGCAACGCCGGGCGCGGCAAAGGGATGGACCAGGCCCCGGGCCGCCGCGGCGAGGATAGAAAGGGATCGCCAGCGACCATGGATTTTAGCCTTGCCCTGGGCGTCACCGGATTACTGATCTTCCTGAGCGTCCTCGCCAGCAAGCTGTCCGAGCGCTTCGGCGTGCCGGCCCTGTTGCTCTTTCTGGCCCTGGGCATGCTGGCCGGGGTGGACGGACCCGGCGGCATCAATTTCGACGACGCCCAACTGGCCAATGCCGTCGGCACCCTGGCCCTGGCATTCATCCTCTTCGACGGCGGCCTGGGCACCCGCTGGGCCTCGGTGCGCCCCGTCCTGGTGACGGGAACCATCCTGTCCACCCTGGCGGTCATGCTCACCTGCGCCTTGATGGCCGCCTTCGCCCACTGGGTCATGGGCCTGTCGCCGCACATCTCGCTCCTGCTGGGCGCCATCGTCTCCTCCACCGACGCGCCGGCGGTCTTTTCCATCCTGCGCTCCAAGAGCCTGGGGCTCAAGGGCCGGCTCAAGCCCCTGCTGGAGTTCGAGTCCGGCAGCAACGACCCCACCGCGGTTTTCCTGACCCTGGGCATCCTGGAGATGATGGCCAATCCCCAGGCCTCGCTCCCCGGGATGATTGGCAAGTTCTTCATCCAGATGGCGGTGGGGGCCGGGCTGGGTTTGGGGCTGGGCTGGCTGGCCTCGCGGTTCCTGAACAAGGTCCGCCTGGACTACGAGGGCCTCTATCCGGTCTTCGGGGTGTGCGTGGTCCTCTTGACCTACAGCGCCACCGTCAACCTCTATGGCAACGGCTTCCTGGCGGTGTACATCTGCGGCATCGTCATGGGCAACGGAGACTATCTCTACCAGCGAAGCCTGATCAAGTTTCACGACGCTTTGTCCTGGGTCATGCAGATCGGGATGTTCCTGGTCCTGGGCTTGTTGGTCAATCCCCGCGACCTGGGCGGGGTGATGGAGGAGGGGCTCTTGGCCGCCCTGTTCCTGATGTTCATCGCCCGGCCGCTCTCGGTGCTGCTGACCATGCTCGGCAGCGGGTTTTCCCTGCGCGAGCAGCTTTTCGTGGGCTGGACCGGGCTCAAGGGGGCGGTGCCCATCATCCTGGGCACCTATCCCCTGCTGGCCGGTCACGACCAGGGCCACTTCCTGTTCAACCTGATCTTCTTCCTGGTGCTGGCCTCGGTCCTGGCCCAGGGCAGAACCCTTCCCCTGGCGGCCCGGCTGCTCAAGGTGGACAGCCCCTTTCAGCCCACCCCCCAGTATCCCCTGGAGTTCACCCGCACCAGCGCCGGCAGCGAGAGCACCATGGACCTGGCCGTGGGGCCGGGCTCGGAGCTGGTCGGGGTCCAGATCAAGGAGTTGGGCCTGCCCAACGGGGTGCTGATCCTGCTCGTCCACCGCGGCGGCAGGTTCCTGGTGCCGTCGGGGGCCCTTCGGTTGGAGGCCGGCGACCGCCTTTTGCTCTACGGCGACAAGACCCGGCTGGACCAGGCCAAGGAAATCCTGGACCAGGCCTGCCAGGCCAACCCGGAGGCCGTCTGCGAGGAGGCCTGATCCGGGCGAACCGAGGCGGACCGGCTAGCCGCGCTGGTCCATGGCCTGGTTGGCCAGGGCGTCGGCCTGGCGGTTCTGCTCGCGGGGGATGTGGCGGACCTGGACCCGGGCGAAACCGGCCAGGAGCCGGCGGGCTTGCTCAAAAAGAGGTTTGAGCTGGGGGCTCTTGACCTGGTACTGGCCGCTCAGTTGGCGCACCAGAAGCTCGCTGTCCATCAGCACGGTCAGCTCGCGGACGCCCAGTTCGGCGGCCCGGGTCAGACCCAGGATCAAGCCCTGGTACTCGGCGTGGTTGTTGGTGGCCAGACCCAGGTATTGCCGCCAGGCCCCCACCTGGCGGCCGGCCGGATCCAAAAGCACCGCGCCGCAACCGGCCGGGCCGGGATTGCCCCGGCTGCCGCCGTCGCTGTAGAGGGTGTGCATGCCCTGGCTTGCCGGGTCCGGCGCGGCCTGCGGGTCCGGCGCGGCCTG
>JAIUYB010000294.1 GCA_020216625.1 Desulfarculus sp. | reverse complement strand
CAAGGCGGGCGCGGAAAAGCCATCATCAGGCGCTGGAAATTAGCGGGAAAAGTCGCGACCATTTTGTGCAATGGCCTCCAATTTGTCCAATATCGTAGCCAGATCGTAGCCGGGAAAAAATTCAGCCACCTAGGGATTGTCCTAAGTGGCTGTTTTTTATTTGGTGCCTGGGGCGGGACTCGAACCCGCACGCCCGTGAAGGCTGGGGATTTTAAGTCCCCTGTGTCTGCCATTCCACCACCCAGGCGGGGGGCAATTCGGGGCTGGACATCGGGCCGGGGCGGCGGCCTTTTCCATCGCCGCGCGCCGTGGCGGCCAAGGGGCCAACCCAGCCCGGCAAGGCTCAGCGGATGCCCAGGCCCCGACCGGTCAGGAAGGCCATGAAACGCTCGCGGAAGGCCTCGATGTCCTCGCGGGTCAGGGTGCGGTCGCTCAGCCCGATGCGATAGCGGAAGGTGTAGCTCTTCTGGCCCGGCTCCAGACCCTTGCCGCCATAGGCCGCCACGAACTCCCGGCCCTGCACCAGGTCGTCGGCAAAGCCGTCCAAGAGCGCCTCCAGGGCCGCGAAACCCTCGGCTGCCGGCCAGAGGATGGAAAAGTCCAGCCAGGAGCCGGGAAAGCTGGGCGGCATGGTCATCTTCAGGTCGGGATAGGCCAGGGCCGGCAACAGGCTCAGGTCCAGCTCCAGCCAGCAGATCAGGGCGTTGCTCTTGAAGGCCCCCAGGGCCGGGCCGGAGAGATAGCCCAGGCCGCCCACTTTCCGCTCACCCAGGAAAACGTCTAGATAACAACCGGCCTGCTCCCAGGCCGAGCGGGTCTCGCTGGCCGGGGCGAAGCGGAATCCGCCCAGGTTCAGCAGGACCGCCACGTCCTCCACCACGCCCTTCAGCTCCCGGAACAGGGGCTCCAGGTCGGCCTGGCCGCCGGCCCGGAACCAGACCGCGCCCAAATGGCCCACTTCGCGCCGGCCGCGCTCGTCGTCCGGGTGGTAGACATGGCCCACCTCGTAGAGGCGCAGCTCGTCGCGTTGGCCATAGTTCTGGGGCAGCAGCTCCAGCAGGTTGGGGAGCAGGGTGGTGCGCATCCGCGCCTTGTAGGGGGCCACCGGGTTGGCCAGGAGCAAGGTCTGGCCCGGGTCCTGGCCCAGCTTGGCCAGCCAGCGGTCGTCGTACCAGGAGTAGTTGTGCACCTCCACGAAGCCGTGGCCCTGGGACAAGAGCCGGCGCAACTTGTGCTCGGTGCGCATCTCCTCGTTGAAGGCGTACTCGGTCACCGCCACCGCCGGCAGCACCGGCACGATGTTGTCATAGCCGTAGAAGCGGCTCACCTCCTCCACCAGGTCCTGGGGCAGGCTGATGTCGCGGCTGGAGCGGTGGGGCGGCACCGTCACCACCAGGTCGTCGCCCTCCTTGCGGCTTTCGAACCCGATGGCGGCCAGGGTGGCGCGGACCCGCTCCTCGCCCACCGGCTGGCCCATGTAGCGGCTGACGTAGTCCACCGGCAGGCGGATCAGGCGTTCTTCGTCGCCCAGGCTGCCGACATGGGTCATGCGCGAGCGGATCAGGGGCGACTGGCCGGCTTGGCGGGCCAGGTCCAGGAAGCGGGCGATGCCCTGGGCCATGAAGGCCCGGGGCAGGTCTTTCTCGAAGCGCTGGCTGGCGTCGGTGCGCAGGCCCAGGCGCACCGCGGTGCGGCGGATGGTCATGGGCTGGAAGTTGGCGCTCTCCAGCACCAGGCGCGAGGTGGCCTCGGTCACCTCCGAGTGCAGGCCGCCCATCACCCCGGCCAGGCCCACCGGCTCCTTGGCGTTCCAGATCATCAGATCCTCGGGGCGCATCTTGCGGGTCGTCCCGTCCAGGGTGGTGAACTCGCCCTCCCGCCCGAAGACCGCCACCCGCACCGCGCCCATCTGGTCGGCGTCAAAGGCGTGCATGGGCTGGCCGATCTCCAACATGATGTAGTTGGTAAGATCCACCAGGATGTTGATGGCCCGCATGCCCACGCTGTGCAGCCGGGCCTGGATGGCCAGGGGCGCCGGTTCCGGGCGCAGGCTGTCCAGCTCCAGGCAGCAATAGCCCGGGCAGAGCTCCAGGTCGTCCACCGTCAGGGGATAGGCCGGCAGGTGGTCGTACTGGCTCAAGTCCTCCAGGCCCAGGGGCTTGAGCGGCCGGCCGTAGATGGCGGCCAGCTCCCGGGCGAAGCCATAGTGGCCCCACAGGTCCGGACGGTGGGTCAGGCTCTTGTTGTCGATCTCGATGATCCAATCCCGAGGCGCGATGAGCTGGTCCAGGCGGCTGCCCACCGGCACCGAGGGCGGGATGTCCAGCACGCCCTCGTGCAGCTCGCCCAGGCCCAGCTCCTTGGCCGAGCAGAGCACGCCGAAGCTCTCCACCCCGGCCAGGGTGGCGCGTTTGACCTTGAAGCCGCCGGCCAGCTCGCAGCCGATGGGGGCGTAGGCGGAGAGCATGCCCGCCCGCAGGTTGGGCGCGCCGCAGACGGTCTGGACCTTGGTCCCGCCCAGGTCCACCGTGACCAGGCTGAGCTTGTCGCTGCCGGCCACCGGGGCGAACTCGTGCACCCGGGCCACCACCACGCCATCCAGGCAGCGCTGGACCGGGGTGACTTCCTCCACCTCGGCCGTCTTCATGGTCAGCTCCAGGGCCAGGGCCTTGGGGTCGATGCCGGCCAGGTCCACGTATTGGCCCAGCCATTCCAGGGATAGCTTCATGAGCGAGGCCTTTCGCCAGGATTCGCGCCGGGGTTCAGACCGCGGCGGGGAACTGCTCCAGGAAGCGGACGTCGCCGCTGTTCATCAGCCGGATCTCGGGAATGCCGTATTTCATCATGGCCAGGCGGGTCAGGCCCAGGCCGAAGGCGAAGCCCGAGTATTGCTCCGGGTCCACCCCGCCGTGGCGCAGCACCACCGGGTGGACCATGCCGCAGGGCAACAGCTCGATCCAGCCCGAGTGCTTGCAGGTCTTGCAGCCCGCGCCGTGGCAGATCAGGCACTGACAGTCCAGCTCGAAGCCCGGCTCCACGAAGGGGAAGTAGCCCGGGCGCAGGCGCACCTTGACGTCCTGGTGGAAAACCTGGTCCAGGAGCGACTTCATCACCGCGATCAGGTGGCTGATGGTCACGCCCTTGTCCACCATCAGGCCCTCTACCTGATAGAAGGTGTTCTCGTGGCTGGCGTCGACGTTTTCGTAGCGGAAACAGCGGCCGGGGAAGATGGCGCGCAGGGGCGCGCCGTGCTTTTCCAGCATCCGCACCTGGTTGGCCGAGGTGTGGGTGCGCAGCAGCATGCCGTTGGTCAGCCAGAAAGTGTCCTGCATCTCCCGGGCCGGGTGGTCGGGGGGGATGTTCAGGGCGTCGAAGTTGTAATGCTCGCGCTCCACGTGGAAGCCGCTGCCCACCACGAAGGACATGCCCTGGAAGATCTGCTCCAGCTCCATCTGCACCAGGCTGATGGGGTGCAGGGAGCCCAGGCGGCGGCCGGCGCCGGGCAGGGTCAGGTCCACCGCGCCGCTGAGCCTGCCGCCGCCGGCCTGCTCCAGGCGGGCCTTGGTCTCGGCCAGGGCCTGTTCGGCCGCCTGTTTGAGCTCGTTGAAGCGCCGGCCGAAGTCCTTGCGTTCCTCCGGTCCCAGGGCGCCGAAGTCGGTGGTGCGGCTCAGGGTGGTGATGGAGCCCTTTTTGCCCAGATAGGCCACCCGGATGCGTTCCAGGTCCTCCAGGGACCGGGCCTGGCCCAGTTCCTGGTCGAGTTGCCGTTTCAGGTCGTCCATGCCGGTTCCTCCGGGGGGTCGGATGCGCCGCCTTGGGCCTGGCGGCCGGACGGTCCTAGCCTTTATACAATGCCCTCGCGCGGTTGCCAAGCACGGGGGTGCGCCCCGGGGCCAAGGCGGGGCGTTTTTGCCGGTTGGGCGGGGGCGGCCCGGGCAGACCTTGCCCAGGCGCGGGGCCCAGACCGGGAGGCGGGAGGGTAAAGCCTTGAATTATTGGCGATAACCAGATCGAAAGTCGGCAGGCATCCCTCTTGCAGACCTGGACGGCAACCTCAAGCGGAGAGCGCCATGTCGCCCCTGGACCTTTTGCGGCCCGAAGCCAGCCAGCCCGACCCCCGGCATCTGGCCAGCCTGGCCGACCCCCACCCCAGCCTGCTGGCCCGCTATCTGGAAAGCCGCCTGAAGGCCGAGGAGCGCCCGGCCGCGCCGCGGCTGCCCGGCGACACCCGGCCGATCCTGCCCCATATGAGCCTGACCGCCATGATGGTCTACGCCCACCGTCAGGTGGTCAACAGCTATCCCCTGATCTACACCACCATGGCCCTGGCCCACCCCAACTAGG
>JAIUYB010000293.1 GCA_020216625.1 Desulfarculus sp. | reverse complement strand
CGCCATCGACCGCGCCGCCCTGAAGCCTCTGATGGACTACTGGGTGGCCGGGGTCAATGTCTGCGGCCTGACCGAGCTGGTGGCCAACGCCTTGATCATGGAAGGCGAGGGTCCCCGCAGCACCAACCTCCGCGGCGAGGAGATCAACGATCTGCGCGAGGAGGTCGGCCTGCCTCCCATTGACTTCCCCAGCGGCGACGACGAGGAAGCCGGAGAGGAGGGTGAGGAGTAATGAACGACAAACCGGTGATCATCTTCGGGATCCTGGTGTTCCTGGCCATCTTCACCTTCCCGTTCTGGCACGCCAAGGGCAACGCCGGCCCGGTGCCCGAGGTGCAGCTGCCCAAGGACCAGAAGCAGTGCGTGGCCTCCAAGGAGTACATGCGCACCACCCACATGCAGCTCCTGGACGGCTGGCGCGATTCGGTGGTGCGCGAGGGCAACCGCATCTACGTGGCCAGCGACGGCAAGCGCTACAACATGAGCTTGCAAAACGAGTGCATGAAGTGCCACACCGACAAGGCCAAGTTCTGCGACCAATGCCACAACTACCTGGGCGTGTCGCCGTACTGCTGGGACTGCCACGTCGCGCCGAAGGAGAGCAAATGATGGGCGTCAACCGGAGAGACTTTCTGCGGATAGCCGGACTGACCGCCGCCATCGGGATGGGGGGCAAGACGGCCTTTGACCTCCTCTGGCCGGGTCAGCTCGACGCGGCCGAGGGCGGCGTCGAGGGGTGGTGGAAATCCAAGACCCCCGAGAACCCCCTCTTCCCCGGCGACATGGCCCCGGGCAACGAGGTCCCCAATCCCGCCGAGCTGACCGCCAAGCGCTGGGGTATGGCCCTGGACATGCGCAAGTTCACCGCCGCCACCCGGGCCGCGGTGGTCAAGGCCTGCAACCAGGTCCACAACGTGCCCGCCATCCCCGGCAACCAGAACATCAAGTGGATCTGGGAGACCAGCTTCGAGCACGCCTTCCCGGATCTGGCGCAGGAATACATGGACAACGAGGTCCATGACCTGCCCTTCCTGGTGCTGTGCAACCATTGCGACAATCCCCCCTGCGTGCGGGTCTGCCCCACCAAGGCCACCTTCCGCCGCGCGGACGGCATCGTCATGATGGACATGCACCGCTGCATCGGCTGCCGCTTCTGCATGGCCGCCTGCCCCTTCGGCTCCCGCAGCTTCAACTTCGCCGACCCGCGCAAGTTCTTCCCCGACGGCAAGGAGCCCAACCCCACCTATCCCACCCGCACCAAGGGCGTGGTGGAAAAGTGCACCTTCTGCACCGAGCGGCTGGCCAAGGGCGAGTTGCCGGCCTGCGTGGAGGTTTCCGGCGGGGCCATGCTCTTCGGCGACATGGCCGACTCCGGCAGCCCGGTGCGCCAGGCGCTGCGCACCCGTTACGCCATCCGGCGCAAGAACGAGCTGGGCACCGCGCCCCAGGTCTACTACTTGATATGAGGTAACCATGCTTGAGAAGGCATTAAAAGGGGAACCGAGATACTGGGCCTGGGTCGTCTTCCTTCTGGTGGTCATCGGGGCGGGCTTCGGCGCCTACCTGGTGCAGTACACCGAGGGTCTGACCATCACCGGCATGAGCCGGGATGTGACCTGGGGCTTCTACATCGCCCAATTCACCTTCCTGGTCGGCGTGGCCGCCTCGGCCGTCATGCTGGTCCTGCCCTACTACCTGCATCACTACAAGGCCTTCGGCCGCATCACCATCCTGGGCGAGTTCCTGGCCATCAGCGCGGTGACCATGTGCTTGCTCTTCATCATCGTCGACCTCGGCCGTCCCATGCGCCTGATGAACGTGCTCTTGCATCCCACCCCCAACTCGATCCTGTTCTGGGACATGGTGGTGCTTAACGGCTATCTGTTCATCAACCTCTTCGTGGGCTGGGCCGCGCTTGGCGCCGAGCGTAAGGAGCTGCCCCCGCCCAAGTGGACCAAGCCGCTGATCTACCTGTCCATCCCCTGGGCGGTCAGCATCCACACCGTCACGGCCTTCCTCTACGCCGGCCTGCCCGGCCGCGGCTTCTGGCTCACCGCCATCATGGCCCCCCGCTTCCTGGCCTCGGCTTTCGCCGCCGGCCCCGCGGTGCTGATCATGCTGGCGCTGTTGGTCAAGAAGCTGACCAAGTTCGACGCCGGCAAGGAGGCCATCGAGTCCCTGGCCAAGATCATCACCTACGCCATCATCCTGCACCTGTTCTTCTTCTTCCTCGAGGTCTTCACCGTGGCCTACAGCGCCATCCCCGGCCACCTGAGCCACCTGCAGTACCTCTACTTCGGCCTCCACGGCCACCCCAGCAACGTCATGCCCCTGATGTGGCTGGCTCTCTGCTGCGGCTTCACCTCCATCGCGCTGTTGATCGTCCCCAAGTGGCGGCAAAACCACAAGATCCTGCTGCCCGCCGTCATCCTGGTCTTCATCTGCACCTGGATCGACAAGGGCATCGGCATGATCTCCGGCGGCTTCGTGCCCAACCCCCTGCACGAAATCACCGAGTACGCCCCCACCGGCCTGGAGCTGATGATCACCTTCGGCGTCTACGCCGTCGGCGCCCTGGTGCTCACCATCCTCTACAAGACCGCCATCACCGTGAAGCAGTACAAGGAGCTGACCTAACCACCAGCTTCCCAAAGCGCCTCACCGCCGCCGCCCCGCCCCCGGGGCGGCGGCTTTTTGGGGGGAGGGGGGAGAAGATAATCTGGGGGAACCCTTTTTGCCGCGCAACAAGGGTTCCCCCCCACCCCCTCCTAAAAGTCTGGCCAAAGCCGCGGGGCGGCTTTGGCCTGGGGGTGGGTGGGGTTTTGCGGGCGTTGCCCCACTGACGGGGCGCTAGCGGGGGAAGGAATCAGCCCGCGATGGACCGCACCGGCTCCAGGGGCTCGTCGAAGCGCGCGGTCAGCACCATCATGTCGCCATCGAACTGGGTCCGCACCCGGTAGGGCAGGCGGTTGAACAGCTTGATCATGTTCTGGTTCTGCGGCACGGTGTAGGCCACCAGGCCCAGGATGCCGTTCTCGCGCGCGGCCTGGCTCAGTTTGTTGATGATGATGCTGGACAGCCCCCGGCCCTGCCACTCGCTGGCCACGCTGAAAGCCACCTCGGCCAGGTTCTTGGCCTCGTCCAACAGATAGCTGCCCACCGCGATGATCTTCTCGTAGCCCGGTTCGCCGGCCACCGCCACGATGGTCAGGTCCTTGACGTAGTCCACCTGGAAGACGCTCGCCACGTCGGTGCGCACGAAGCTGGTCTTTTCGTGGAAGAAGCGGCTGACCACATCCTTGCGGTCCAGGCTGTAGAAATGCTCCTGGATCGAGCGCTCGTCGGTGGGCTTGGCCGGGCGGAAGAGCACCTGCTGGCCGTGGACCTCGCGCACCTCCTCCAGCTTGAGGGGATAGACCCCGTGCAGGGCCTCGGTGGCCGCCCGCTCCGGACCCAGCAGCCCGGCGGCCTTGGCCTGGGCGAACAGCTCGTCGCGGAAATCGGGGTGGGCGATGGAGATCAGGGCCAGGGCCCGCTCCTGCAGGCTCTTGCCGAAAAGGTTCACCAGGCCGTACTCGGTCACCACGTACTGCACGTCGCCCCGGGGCACCACCACCGCCATGTTTTCCAGGGACAGGATGATCCGGCTGGACTTGCCGTCCATGGTGGTGGAAGGCAGCATCAGGATGTTCTTGCCCGCCCGGCTGGCCATGGAGCCCCGCACGAAGTCCATCACCCCGCTGACCCCGGTGTAGAGGTTGTAGGGCATGGCGTCGCAGGCCACCTGGCCGGTCAGGTCCATGGCCATGGCCACGTTGAGGGCCACCATGCGCCGATTGCGGGCGATGACGAAGGGGTCGTTGACGAATTCGCTGGGGTGGAACTCGATGCCCGGGTTGTCGTTGACGAACTCGTAGAGGTTGGCGCTGCCGATGGCCCCGCTGGCCACGGTCTTGTTCTCGATGAAGCCCTTCTGGCGGTTGGTCACCACCCCCTTGGCGATCAGGTTCATGATCCCATCGGAGAGGAACTGGGTGTGGATGCCCAGGTCGTTTTTTTCCGACAGCGCGGTCAGGATGGCCTGGGGGGTGGCGCCCAGGCTCATCTGCAGGGTGGAGCCGTCGTCGATCAACTTGGCCACGTGGCGGGCGATCAGGTGGGCGCTCTCGGTCTCCGGGGCCATGCCCACGGTCAGGAGCTCCTCCTCGTGCTCCACGATCACGTCCACGTCGTTGACGTGGATGAAGCTGCGCCCCAGCACCCGGGGCATGCGGGGGTTGACCTGGGCGATGACGATGTCCGCGCTCTGGGCCGCCGACAGGGTCACGTCCACGCTCACCCCCAGGCTCAT
>JAIUYB010000292.1 GCA_020216625.1 Desulfarculus sp. | reverse complement strand
CCCTGGCCCTGGTGGGCCAGATCCACCCGCACCGCCTGTTCCGGCCAGGGCTGGCCGGCCCGTTCGGGCCACTCCACCGCCAGCACTCCGACCGCGGCCTGGTCCAGGAGCTCCAGATCGTCGGCCTCCGCCGGGCTCAGGCGGTAGAGATCGGCGTGAAACAGCTCCAGCCGCCCGGGGTAGATGTTGAGCAGGGTGAAGGTGGGGCTGGCGATGACATAGCCCGGGTCCACTCCCAGGCCGGCGGCCAGGCCCCGGGTCAGGGTGGTCTTGCCCGCGCCCAAATCGCCGATCAGCAGCACCACCATCCCGGCCCTGAGCGATCGTCCCAGGGCCCGGCCCAGGGCCAGGGTGGCCGGCTCCTGGGCCAACTCCAACTCCAGCGATGTGGCTTCATGACCCATGTCGCCAGGATTTACCACGCCTTGCGGCCCAGGGCAAGGCCATGTCCGGCGCGGACCGCCCGGGATTTGGCGCCGGATGGCTGGTCGCTGGCGGGAGTTGTCAAAACGGGCTAAACCGATGGCGCCGGAGCCCAGGACCCTTGCCCCGGCGGTCGGCCTGGGATAAGTTGAAGGCAGAACACGGAGGAGGAGCCTTGGCCAAGGACAAGACCCCGGCCACGCCAGCGGTGCGGGTGCTGCGCCAGCACCAGGTGGACTTCATCCCCCGGCCCTACGCCTATGAGGACAAGGGCGGCACCGAGGTGGCGGCCCGCGAGTTGGGCCTTGACGAGCACCAGGTGATCAAGACCCTGGTCATGGAGGACGAGGCCGGCCAGCCCCTGGTGGTGCTGATGCATGGCGACCGCCAGGTGAGCACCAAGGCCCTGGCCCGGGAGCTGGGGGTCAAGCAGGTGACGCCCTGCGACCCGGCCGTGGTGGCCCGGCTCACCGGCTACCAGGTGGGCGGAGTCAGCCCCTTTGGGACCAAACGCCAGATGCCGGTTTATGTCCAGCGCGGCATTCTGGACCTGGACACCATCCACATCAACGGCGGCAAGCGCGGCTTCCTGGTCCAGATCACCCCGGCTGACCTGATCCGGGTGCTGTCCCCCATCCCGGTGGACGTCGAGCAATAGCCCACCCGGCATAACCCAGCGCCCCGGTTGACATCAACCCCGTCTGGGCTTATGCTGTTCACCTCAATCCGTCACCCGCGCGCGAGAAGGCAGATGTACAGCGGCTCCCTGGCGATGGTCACCGACTTCTACGAGATCACCATGGCCGCGGCCTACCATGCCAAGGCCATGAACGACGTGGCCACCTTCAGCCTGTTCGCCCACGACCTGCCCCCGGAGCGCGGCTTCATGGTGGCGGCCGGCCTGGAGGACGTCCTGGACTACCTAGAGGGTTTCGCCTTCCAGCCCGGCGAAATCGCCTACCTGGCCTCCCTGGGCCGGTTTAAGCCCGAATTCCTGGAGTTCCTGGCCGGCGTGCGTTTCAGCGGCCAGGTCTGGGCCCTGCCCGAGGGCTCGGTCTGCTTCGCCGAGGAGCCCCTGCTGGAAGTCACCGCCCCCATCATCGAGGCCCAGTTGGTGGAGACGATGATCATCAACATCATCAATCTCCACTCCACCCTGGCCAGCAAGGCCGCCCGCTGCGTGCTGGCCGCCCAGGGCCGCACCCTGGTGGACTTCAGCCTGCGCCGCACCCAGGGGCTCCAGGCCGGCCTGGCCGCGGCCCGCTCCTCGGCCTTGGTGGGTTTTTCGGGCACCAGCAACCTGGCCGCCTGCCAGCTCTACGGCATAAATCCGGTGGGCACCATGGCCCACTCCTTCGTGGAAAGCTTCGGCGACGAGGTGTCCGCCTTCCGGGCCTTCGCCGAGAGCTTTCCGGACCACACCGTGATCCTGGTGGACACCTACGACAGCGTGGCCGGGCTGGAGCGGGCCATCGCCGTGGCCGGCGAACTCAAGGCCAAGGGCCACCGCCTGGTGGGCATCCGCCTGGACTCCGGCGACCTGGTGGGCATGAGCCGCCAGGCTCGTGACCAGCTGGACCAGGCCGGTCTGGAGCAGGCCATGGTGGTGGTCAGCGGCAGCCTGGACGAGTACCGCATCGCCGACCTGCTGGAGCGAGGGGCCAAGGTCGACTTGTTCGCGGTGGGCACCCGCATGGGCTCCTCGGCCGACGCCCCCTATCTGGACCTGGCCTACAAGCTGGTCTCCTACGCCGGCCGGCCCACCATCAAGCTCAGCGCCGGCAAGGAATCCTGGGCCGAGGCCAAGCAGATCTGGCGCACCTTGGACGCCCACCAGCGCATCCAGGGCGATCTGTTGGGCCTGCGCCAGGAGACCCAGGACGGTCGCCCCCTGCTGGTCCCGGTGATGCGCAACGGCCGCCGCCTGGAGCCCGAGCCGGGCTGGAAAGCGGCCAAACAGCGTTTCGCCCAGGAGGTCCTGACCCTGCCGGCCCCTTGCCTGCGCCTGAGCGAACCCCGTCCCTTGCGCCCCACCGTCACCGCCACCCTGGCCAGCCTGCAGGAACGCACCCGCCTGGATGCCCTGAACCGCCAGAAAAGCTAGCCGGCGGCGGCTCCCGATCCCACCGGCGGGCGGACCTGGATGGTCTGCCCCGCCGGCTGACGCTTGTGCTACTCTGATGACATGGACCTCTGCACTCCCGAACCGGAGGTGAATCCATGGGCATCATCACGATTTCGGGCGAGGTGGGCTCCCAGCGCAACGCCTTGGCCCAGGAGATCTGCGCGCGGGGACGCCTGGAGTTGGTGGATCGGCACACCCTGATGGAAGCGGTGCAGGGCCTGGTGGATCTGAGCCGCGACGAGCACCAGCTCCTGGCCGAGCAGGGCCCGGCCATGCTGGACCTGAGCAGTCGCCGGCGGAGGGTCTTCACGGCCCTCTTGGAGCTGGTGATGCTGCAGTACGCCCAGACCGGCCAGGCGGTGGTGGTGGGCCGGGGAGCCAACTTCCTTTTGCGCCTGGTGCCTGGGGTGCTGCGGGTGCGCACCGTGGCGCCCCTGGACCTGCGGGCCCAGCGCCTCGCCGCCGAACAGAACATGGACCTGGAGCGCGCCCGACAATTGGCCACGGTGGTGGACCAGCAGCGGCGCACCTATGTGGCCCACCTTTTCGGGGCCGACTGGGCCTCGCCGCTCAACTACGATCTGGTGTTGAACATGGGGCGGCTGTCCCTGGAGCAGGCGGCCCTGACCGTCCTGGACCTGGCCAGTCACGACGACTTCGAACCCTCGGCGGAAAGCCGCCGACTCATCGAGGGCCTGGTTTTGGCGGCCCGGGCCCGCCGCCACCTGGTGGAGGAGCTGGACATCCACGCCCTGGAAATCGATGCGGTGGATGGGGTCTTGTCTCTAGCCGGCTACGTGGCCAGCTACGAGGAGGCCAAGCGGGCCCGCGCCCTGGCCGAGGAGGTCCAGGGAGTGGAGCGGGTGGAGTCGGCCATCGAGGTCTCGCCCACCCTGATGAAGTTTCTGCCCTGAGCCCCGTCCGGGGCTAAGCCGCTGGTAAGCCTGCGCCGGACGGGACACCCGTCCGGCGTTTTGGTTGGGGTGCTTTTTTTGCCAAGCCGCCGACCAGCGGTTCGGCCCGAAATTTCTTGTCATTGCGGAAAGCGAAACGACGCGGCAATCTCTCACCCTTTGACCGCCGCCTGAAGCAAGGCGAAACCCGGGCCAGGAGCGATCGTTGCGCCGCGCTGGCAGCGACAAATCCGGCAAGCGCCAGGCCCGCGTTCCGGCGTTCACCACCCCCTCCAGGCGGCTGTCGCGTCCCGAACCAGCCCTAGTTGAAATCCCAGTTCAGGATGGCGTCCACCCCGCTGTCGCGGGTGGTGCCCACCTGGCTTTCCAGGGACAGCCAGTCGTTGATGCGGTATTCCAGGCCCACGTTTTGGCCGCCCTCGCCGCTCAGGTTCTGACGATAGCGCAGGTAGAGATCAGAGCTCAGGTATTTGCCCGCCTCCAGGGCCGAGCCGGTGCTGACTTCGCTGTGCACGGTGAAGACGTCCGGACTCAGGGCCGGACCCAGGATCTTCTCGATCTCGCGCCGGCTGCCCTGCCCCACCAGGGCCAACGCCTGGGCCGAAAGCTGGCGGGTCTCGCCGGCGTTGAGGCCGGCGGCGGGGCGGCCGAAGATGATCACCGACAGGATGTCGGCCTGGCTCATGGGCGGCTCGCTGGAAAGCTGCAACTGGGGCTCGAAAGCGGTGCCTTGCAGGGTGATGAAGATCTGGCTGCCGCCGCCGCGGTACTGCACGTCCACGTTCAGGGCCGGATCGGGCCGGTCGCGCCCCTCGAAGGTGAAGCTGCCGCCGGTGACCACGAAGCGCCGGCTTTCCACCATGATCACGCCGTTGTCGGTGGTGTACCGGTCCCA
>JAIUYB010000291.1 GCA_020216625.1 Desulfarculus sp. | reverse complement strand
GGTGCCCCTGGGCAGCCACGCCAACCGGGGCTTCTGCGAGCATGCCCTGATCATCGAAGGCGCGGTCGACGCCATCCTGCTGGACCTGTTGGCCGACGCCCAGACCTCCGGCGGCATGCTCATGGGTCTGGACCCGGACCGGGTGGACCCGGCCCTGGCTGGACTGCGCGCCCGGGGGCTCACCCCGGCGGTCATCGGCCGGGCCGGGGTGGGGCCGGCCGGCAGCCTGAGCTTGCGCTTCTGATTGCTTCCCGGTCAAGCCACCCGTTGCCCACGCCGTTAATGCCGGTAAACACCTTTACGCAATCCCCGCAAAACAAGTGGGTTAACCGTGTGAAATATCTATCCATGCTTCCTGGCGGGCGGGCGGGTTTTTCGCGCCCTCCCTCTGGACTTGGTCCGGCCAGATGGGGGCAAACCGCCATGGAACACGCGGGAATCGCCAACCGGCTCATGCCTGGCATGGGGGTTGCTTCATCTATCCGGCGGCGACCAAACCACTATTGCAAACGTTAACGGAGGGTTGACATGCGAGGCAAAACGCTGGCCGTCCTGGCGGCGGCCTACCTGCTGATCACGGCCGCAGCGGCCCAGGCCGCCGGCCCGGGGATGACGCTGGACCCGACCCAGACCGGGCCCTATCACCAGGATCTGAACCAGGACGGCATCGCCGACTGGGTGCAGAACCAGCAGCAGTGGCAGAACGTGACCCAGGGCCAATATGGGGCCTGGGTCGATGTGAACGGCGACGGCATCCACGACTGGTGGCAGAACCAGGGCCAGTGGATGCAGGCCACCGGCGGGGCGTTCGGCGCCTGGGCCGACGCCAATGGCGACGGCATCTGCGACAATTTCGAGGTGCGGCCCCAGGACGGAACTGGCAACGGCTATAAGGGCGGACACTAGCGGTTTGAGGCCCAAGGCCCGCGGCGGCCCGGAGGGGATTCCCTCCGGGCCGCGTGTTTTCGACCCGCGGGCAGGGCGGGGTGCGAATTGTTTTTTCACCGGCATCCGGTGGCCGGGTTGGTTTTGATCAGGCTAACTATCAGATAACAAAGAACAACCAAGGACAGATGACGACTTGGCACACGTCCTGCTCCCCCTGGCGGCCGCGACCTGGAGATATCGACTGCCAACCGCAGATGGAGCGTGAAGATGAAAGCCAAGCACGAAACCCCCCTGGCCTTCGCCTTGGCCTGCCTGCTGCTCTCAGGGGCGGCGGTGCTGGCGGCCGGACTGGACGAGTTCTTCACCACCGAGCCGCCGGCCAGGTATGCCCATTGGGCGGAGCTGGAAGCGGGACCCGAACCGGGTCTGCCGGCCGAGCCGGTCTGGCCCAGCGCCTCCCTCCCCGGGCCCAACCCGGCCGCGTTGCGGCTGGCGCCGCCGCGTTTTTGGGGTGAAGGGGAGCTGGGCTACCTGGCCCCCGCCCCGCCGGACGAGGCGCCGCCCTGGCCGGAGTCCAACCCGGTGGGGTTGGCCCTGGACGGGCTCCTGTTCCCGCTCGAGGACGCGCCGCCCGCGCCTCCCCTGGGCATCTGACGAAAACCGCGGCCCGGAGGCTTACCACCTCCGGGCCGCCGGTTTTAAGGCCCGAGACGCTAGGCCAGGGAGCGGGAGACGCCCGCCTCCTCCAGGGTGCGGATGCAGCTTTCCAGGGCGCCCAAGGCCCTGGTGTCCAGACCCTGGAAGCTGAGGCCGATGGCGGTGATGTTGGCGTCCTTCTTGATGTTGCGCACCACCACCGCCAACTGGTCCGGAGGTTCTCCGTTGACGATCCTGGCCTCCACCTCCAGGACGTTGCCGATTTCCGGGCCGCCGCCCTGGGGCTTGCCCGTCCGGCGGGCCGCGAAGCGGCAACCATTGCGGCTGATGTCCAAAAGAGCCCCGGCCAGGCGGTTGTTGGCGGTGATCAGGGTGGCGGGGATGTAGCAATCGTAGCGGGGCTCCTTGCGCAACTCGTTGCGCGAGACCACCCGGGGATAGGAGAGAAAGAGCAGGGGGAAGGGTTGGCTGATGTGGCCCACCACCGCGGACTGGAAGGAGAAGACGGTGCCGGCCCAGAGGTAGCGGACGATCCCCTGATTGCCCTCGAAATACTTGCTTTCCACCCCGGCGACCTTGGGGGCGCGGATCACGATGAAGCAGCCCGGCTCCATCCCCACCAGGATGCTTTTGAGCTGACTCTCCACGCCGTCCAGTTGCAGGAGCAGGGGAGTTCCCAGCTCCACCTGAAGCCGGTTGCCATCATTTACGTTGGCGATAATCTGTTCAAGATCGGTCATGCGGCGGCCCTTCCAGCTTGTCCGTCGAGGTTGATTGCGCTCGGTCGCGGCAGGCAGGGCGGCTATAAAAGCACCATATCATCGCGCGTGGATCATGTCGAGACACTTCGTTAGTTTGGCGTGAAAAATCAGAAAAACCGGCATAATGTGGCAAAGGTGATTCTGGTGAATGTGAATGCCGGAAGGGTGTCTCGCGACGCCCTTCCGGCGGTGTTTGTCTAATCCTTATTGGTTACGTTCAATCACAACCTGGCTCACATTCGCTAGCCCGCCAGGCCTATTTTGGGCAGTTTTGTCAGCGCTTGGTCAACCATGGCCTGGGGGTAGTCGTAGTTGGTCAACTGCCCGGCCAGGTAGGCGTCGTAGGCGCTCATGTCGAAGTGGCCGTGGCCGGAGAGGTTGAACAGGATCACCCGCTCCCGGCCCTCCTCCTTGGCCTCGAGGGCCTCGGCCACCGCCGCCTGGATGGCATGGGTGGATTCCGGGGCCGGGATGATGCCCTCGGTGCGGGCAAAGAGGAGCCCGGCCGCGAAGCAGTCCAACTGGCGCACCGCCACCGCCTCGATCAGGCCGTCGGCCGCCACCCGGCTGACCAGGGGGGCCATGCCGTGATAGCGCAGGCCGCCGGCGTGGATGCCCGGGGGCATGAAGGTGTGGCCCAGGGTGTGCATCTTGATGATGGGGGCCAGGTGGGCGGTGTCGCCGAAATCATAGGCGAAAACGCCCTTGGTCACGCTGGGGCAACTGGCCGGCTCCACCGCCAGGACCCGCACGTCCAGGCCGTTGATCTTCTCGCGCAGGAAGGGGAAGGCGATGCCGGCGAAGTTCGACCCGCCGCCGATGCAGCCGATGACCACGTCGGGCTTGTCCCCGGCGATCTGCATCTGCTTGAGGGCCTCCTCGCCGATGACGGTCTGGTGCAGGCAGACGTGGTTGAGCACCGAGCCCAGGGCGTAGTTGGTGTCGGCGTGGGTGGCGGCGTCCTCCACCGCCTCGCTGATGGCCAGGCCCAGGGAGCCGGGGCTGTTGGGGTCGGCGGCCAGGGCCGCCCGGCCGGCGTTGGTCTGCTGGCTGGGGCTGGCAAAGATCTCGGCCCCCCAGGTGTTGATCATGGACTTGCGGTAGGGCTTCTGGTCATAGCTGACCCGCACCATGTAGACCGAGCATTGCAGGCCGAAATAGTTGGTGGCCAGGCTCATGGCGCTGCCCCACTGGCCGGCCCCGGTCTCGGTGGCGATGCGCTTGATGCCCGACTTCATGTTGTAGAAGGCCTGGGGCACGGCGGTGTTGGGCTTGTGGGAGCCGGCCGGGGAGACGCTCTCGTTCTTGAAATAGATCTTGGCCGGGGTGCCCAGGGCCTGCTCCAGCCGGCGGGCGCGCATCAGGGGAGTCGGCCGCCACTGGGCGTAGACCTGCAAC
The DNA here is from genome assembly GCA_020216625.1 of Desulfarculus sp. Lineage (GTDB taxonomy): Bacteria > Desulfobacterota > Desulfarculia > Desulfarculales > Desulfarculaceae > JACRDC01. The sequence goes on along the minus strand of JAIUYB010000291.1, from coordinate 655 downwards.
ACCTCGTCGGGGATGGCGATGTAGCGCTCCTGGCTCACCTCCTGCTCGATCAGGGCCATGGGGAAGATCGGGGTCAGGTCGGGCGGGGTCAGGGGCTGGCCGGTGCCCGGGTGCAGGGGCGGGTCCAGGGGCGTCTTGAGGTCGGCCTGGATGTTGTACCATTTTTGCGGCATCTGGTCCTGGCTGAGACTCACCTTGATCGATTCCATGCTTGGCTCTCCTTGGCCGGCGAAAGGGTTGCGGGACTCGGCGAAATCAAAAGGCCGCGGGTCCACTTGGGGGCCCGCGGCCTTGAGCGCGTTGAACCAATCCGGCTCAGGGCGAGGGCGGACCCGTGGCTCCGCGCCAGGGGCGCCAGTGCAGGTCGATGGCGGCCGGATGGGGGATGGGCATCACTGTCTCCTGGGTGATGGATACTGTATACAGAATACAATTTCCGCTGTCAAGCGCATTTCCTGCCCGCCGGCCGGGGGTTGCCGGAGCGGCCGACTTTGGATAAGGATTTAGGGAGTTCTTCATCCACGCCAACCGACCAAGCCGGAGCTTAACCGCCGTCATGCTCAAGTTGATCGCCTCCATCTCCTCCCTTGGCATGATCCTGGCCATCCTGCTGGCCGTCGGCGCGCTGCGCAACGGCGCCGCCCGCGACGAGGCC
>JAIUYB010000290.1 GCA_020216625.1 Desulfarculus sp. | reverse complement strand
AGGCCGACTTCGTGATGCCCTTCCCGGACAGCGGGGTCTACGCCGCCCTGGGCTACGCCGCCGCCTCGGGCCTGCCCTTCGAGATGGGCATGATCAGAAACCACTACGTGGGGCGCACCTTCATCCAGCCCAGCCAGGACATGCGCTCCTTCGGGGTGCGGGTCAAGCTCAACCCGGTCAAGGAGCTGATCCAGGGCAAGCGGGTGGTGATCGTGGAGGACTCCATCATCCGGGGCACCACCACCATGGCGCGCGTCAAGAACATCCGCGCCGCCGGGGCGTCGGAGGTCCACATGCTGGTCTCCTGCCCGCCCCACCGCTTCCCCTGCCACTACGGCATCGACTTTTCCACCAAGGGCGAGCTGATCGCCTGCGACCACCGGGTGGAGGAGATCAAGAACATGCTGGGCCTGGACACCCTGCGCTATCTTTCCATCGAGGGCCTGCTGAAAAGCACCAAGACCACCCGCGACGGCTTCTGCCTGGCCTGTTTCGATGGCGACTATCCGGTGCCCATCGGCGAGGGCGCCGGCAAATATTGCCTGGAGCGGTAACCGGTTGGCCGAGGTTCTCCCAGCCGCCGTGCGCGGCGGGGGTAAAGACCCGGGCGGGGACGAACCCGCCCTTACCTAAATCAGGGCCGATGCGACGCGTTGGCCCCGGGACGTCGGATAGACTTTCACATGTCTTCATCGATTCTCGACACCGCCCGCGAGGTCCTGGCCCTCGAGGCCCAGGGCATCACCCGGCTCATCGACCGTCTGGACCACAACTTCGAGGCCGCGGTGGAGCTGATCCTGGCCAGTCCCGGCAAGGTCATCGCCACCGGCATCGGCAAGAGCGGCATCGTGGCCCGCAAGATCATGGCCACCATGAACTCCACCGGCACCACCGCCATCTTCCTGCACCCGGTGGAGGCCCTGCACGGCGACCTGGGCATGGTCAACGCCGGCGACGTGGTCCTGGCGTTGTCCCACAGCGGCGAGACGGTGGAGCTGGTCTACCTGATCCCGGTGCTCAAGGAGCACGGGGCCAAGGTGGTGGCCCTGACCGGCGGGCTGGACTCGGCCTTGGCCAAGGCCGCGGACCTGGTCATCGACTGCGGGGTGGAGCGCGAGGCCTGCCCCCTGGGGCTCGCGCCCACCACCAGCACCACCGCGGCCCTGGCCATGGGCGACGCCCTGGCGGTGGTGTTGATCGAAAAGCGCCGCTTCAAGGCCGAGGACTTCCGCCGCCACCACCCCGGTGGCAAGCTGGGCGAGCGCCTGAGCCTGACCGTCAGCCAGGTGCTGCCGCCCGAGGGCGCGATGCCGACCATCGGCCCCGAGGCCAGCGCGGCCCAAGCGGTGCGGGCCATCCAGGAAGGCGACCTGGGGGTGGTGCTGATCCTGGAGCAGGGCCGGCTGTTGGGCATCTTCACCGACGGCGACCTGCGCCGGGCGGTGCTCCGGGGGGTGGACATCTCCCAGGCCCCGGTGACCGAGGTCATGACCAAGCGCCCCACCACCATCGGCCCGGAAACCCTGGCCGCCGACGCCCTGCACCTGATGGAGCAGAAGCTCATCACCGCCCTGCCCATCCTGGACGAGGAGGGCCGGGTGCTGGGCCTGGTGCATCTGCACGACCTTCTGGGCCGGGGCCAGGTCAGCTTCCGCAACCACTGCGGCAACGGGGCCTGAGGCGGGCTCAAGCCCTCGCGCCCCACTGGTCAGCCCGGACATCCTCTCCCGCAATTCCGCCAAGTTATAGCGCGATCGCGGGCGGTTGGCTGGTTTGTTCCTCGCCTCCGGACCGGGCCGGGGTTGTGGCTTCCCGAGCCTGATGGTAGATTTTTTCGCCAAAAACCTCAGCCCATCCCAGCGGGCGCGCCGCCAGCGCCCCCGACGGAGCGACGATCAGTGAAGCAAACCGAAAAACCCGGCGCCCCTGGCCAGCGATTCTGGGATTTCTTCGCCTCGGTCAAGCTCAGCTTCGTGCTGCTGTTGTCCCTGGCCCTGGCCTCGGTGCTGGGCACCCTGCTCCCCCAAAAGGAACACGTCTCGGTCTACGTGCAGCAATTCGGCGAGACCGGGGCGCGCCTGATCCTGGGCCTGCGCCTGGACGACATGTACCACGCCCCCTGGTTCCTGCTGCTGTTGGCCCTGTTGGCCGCCAACCTGGTCATCTGCTCCCTGAACCGCCTGCCCCTGACCCTGAAGCTGATGGCCAAGGAGCCGGCCGAGGAGCTCAAGCGCAGCCGGCCGGCCCAGGAGAGCCTGACCCTGGCCGGGACCCCGGACGACCACCTGGAGCGGGCGGCGGCCGCCCTCCGGCAGGCGGTGGGGCCGGTGACCCGGGGGGAAGACGGCCCGGCCCGGGTGCTCTACGCCGAAAAGGGGGCCTGGTCGCGGCTGGGGGTCTATCTGGTCCACCTGAGCGTGCTGGTGATCATGGCCGGGGCCATCGTGGGCAACATCTGGGGCTTCGCCGGCTTCATCAACCTCAACCAGGGCTCCACCACCGACCACCTGGACCTGGACAACGGCGCGCAAATCCCCCTGGGCTTTGGCCTGCGCCTGGACAAGTTCACGGTGGAGTTCCATCCCGACGGCATGCCCAAGGAATACCGCTCCGACCTCACCTTCATCGAGAACGGCCAGGAGGTGCAAAAGGCGGTGCTGATGGTCAACCATCCCGCCGAGCGCCACGGCATCGACTTCTACCAGGCCTCTTACGGCCAGAGCGTGACCAAGCTCAGCGCCAACTTCATCCGCGATGGCCAAACCCAGACCGTGGCCTTGGCCCACGGCCAGTGGACCGACCTGGCCGGCGGGGGCAAGGCGCTATTGATCGAGGCCCGGCCCGAGGTGAACATGGGCGGGATGTACAAGGGTCCGGTGGCCCGGGTGGGCTATCAGCCGCCCCAGGGCGAGCCGGTGGCCCTGACCGCCTTCCAGGCCGGGGCCAAGGTCCCCATGCGCGGCGGCCCGGTCAGCGTCGAGATCCTGGAGCTGGAGTCCACGCCCTACAGCGGGATCCAGGTGAAATACGACCCTGGGGTCTGGCTGATCTGGGTGGGATGCACCCTGATGGTGGCGGGCTTCGTGGTGGCCTTCTATTTCGCCCACCGCAAGGTTTGGCTGCGCCTGACCCCGGCTGGCAAGGGCCGTTGCCGGATCGAGATCGCCGGGTCCACCAACAAGAACCGCCTGGGTCTGACCCGGCTGTTGGAGCGCCTGTCCGCCCGCCTGGCGGCCGGGGCGGCGCAGGGGGAGTGACGCCTTGGAAGCCCTGAGCAACAACCTGCTGGTGGCGGTGACTTTCGCCTATCTCCTGGCCTCGGTGGGCTACCTGGCCGGCTGGATCATCAAGAAGGCCCCCGTCCTGGGCCTGGCGGCCTCGGTGCTCTCCTGGTCCGCCCTGGCCGCCCACACCGCGGCCATCATCCTGCGCTGGCTGGCCTCCTACGAGATCGGCGCCGACCACGCGCCTTTCAGTAACTTGTTCGAGTCACTGGTGTTTTTCGGTTGGACCCTGGCCTTGATCTACCTGATCATCGAGCTGAGGACCAAGCTCAGACCCATCGGGGCCTTCGCCATGCCCCTGGCCTTTTTCGCCATGCTCTACGCCCTGAAGCTGGACCCGGCCATCAAGCCGCTGTTGCCGGCCCTGAAGTCCAACTGGCTCATCGCCCACGTCATCACCTGCTTTTTGGGTTACGCCGGTTTCGGCGTCTCGGCCGCGCTGTCACTGATGTACCTGGTGACCGGCAAGGGCCAGAGCCCGGAGGACCGCCGCTTCCTGGTCCTGGACGAATTGATCTACCAGAACGTGGTGGTGGGGTTCATCCTGCTCACCGCCGGCATCGTCACCGGCAGCATCTGGGCCAACAGCGCCTGGGGCACCTACTGGTCCTGGGATCCCAAGGAGACCTGGTCCCTGATCACCTGGCTGGTCTACGCCGCCCTGTTGCACAGCCGCTACATGCGCGGCTGGCAGGGAGCCCGGGTGGCGGTCTTCTCCCTGGTGGGCTTCGTCTGCGTGCTCTTCACCTACTTCGGCGTCAACCTGCTGCTGAGCGGCCTGCACTCCTACGCCCGCTAGGGGCCGGAGAATGGAAAAAGGCGGCGGAGAGGCCCAACCTCCACGCCCTTTGCCCCAAGGCAATGACAGGTGGCCTGATGGGATGATCCAGGCCGTGGATCCGGCCTTGGGCGCTGGCATCCGGTCCCGCCGCGTTCGCCGGAGCCAATCCGCCCCGGCCTGGGCTCACTCCGCCCCGACTTGGCGCAGCAGGGCCCGGGCCTCGTCCGGAAAGTTCATCTCCTCCAGCAGGCGCGCCACCTCGGCGATCAATTCCCGGTCGCCCTGGGCCAGGCCCAGAC
>JAIUYB010000289.1 GCA_020216625.1 Desulfarculus sp. | reverse complement strand
AGTCTCTGGCCCCCAGCCTCAATCCGGTCAAGCAGGTTTCCCATTTCTCGCCTTTCAGCCAGGGTTCGTTGATAAATTCCAAAATAGCCAGCACGGCCACCTGGTGGCCCTCGGCCAACTCCTGGAAGGCCGCGTTGAACTCCTCCAGTCGGCTGGGGTTCCGCGGCGCCGTGCTGGGGATACTGCAAAATCCCTCTCGCATGGCAACGGCCACCCCATCCTGAATTTCCCAGGTGTAGACAGGCTGGGGCATCATCGGGGAACGCGGGCAACCCACCACTGACCGCCACTCGGCCCAGCGAAAAAGCAGATCCCACAGCGCTGCCGGGGCTTCATCCGGTGCAAACCGGCGGCGGTAAGTGGCCACGCTCATTGACCCACCGCCGGACCGCCCAGCGAGCACGCACCGTCCTGGCACTCCCGGGCCTCGTCGCCGTCCTCCGCCGGCATGTACCGGCTACACCCCACCGCGGCCCTGGGGGCGTGGCCGCATGCCTCCCACAGCGTGTCCATCATCCCGCCAGGCCCGGCTATCTCAGCGCAGCGGCACTTGCCGCCCGACTCGAACACGCAATCTCCCTTCACGCACTCCACACGATCCTCCCGCTTCTGGCGTCCCAAACAATCTCATCCATCGCCTGACCGGTGAGCTTGGCTTGGCACCACCAGCAATATCCGGGATGAAACCGCCGGGCCTCTGGGTTATAAAAGGCTCCGCAATGGCACCTCCGCCAGGTGGCAACTTTTAACACGCCTTGGCCCTTTCGATGGCCTGCTCAAGGCGGATACTCTCGCCCTGGAGACGGCAGGGAATAGTCAGGGCCAACACGCGGTCCGCCAGAGCGTTTGCGGTTTGGGAAAGTTCTGGTCTTTCCTTAATTTCCAGTATCTTTCCAAGCGCGTCCGGCCCGTAATTGCTGGTTATGAGCGTGGTTTTTTGGGCCTTTAATCTGGCGTCAATCAGACCAAAAAGCGAGTCCAAAACCCACGGGGTCATGGCCTGACCCCCCAGGTCATCGAGCACCAAAAACCCCGCGCCTACCGCGCGCTCCAGCAGGTCTTGATCCTCTGCCTTGTTGCCAAACGACGCCCGTTGCCTCCGCAGAAGTTCGGCCACCCCCACAAAAAAGACGGGTTGCTCGAACTCCTCCATGACCCGTCGAGCCAGACAATAGGCCAGGGCCGTCTTTCCAGTGCCAATGGGTCCAAAGAACCAGGGCGCGCGCCAGGCATCCGGGCTGGGGGGCGGCCACGAGGCTACCAGGTCCCAGGCGCGGCCCTGCCGGTCGCGGTACCTTTGAGCATCTAAAATCTCCGTAGAGACGTTTTTTGCCTCGGGGGGTAACCCAGATATGGCCCAGAGGCTTTCAACGCGCTCTCGGCGATTCTGTGCATCCCAGGCGGCTATCCGGACCTCGTTGCAGGCCCGACATTCGTCAGTGGGAAGCCACCGGCCCCTAGTCAGGGGTATCGCGGGGGCCGGGGAACCGCAGTAGCGACAGACTCCGGGATTGGGCTCCGGTCCCATGCGGACGCTGCTCAAGCCCGAGAACACGTCGTCCAGATGAGTCATGGTCATTTCACCCGCCTATACTGGCCAACATGCGCTGGCGTTCTGTTTGCGGCCGGCATTGCTCGTTGGAGCGATCCAGGTATCTCCCGTCAAGCACCTTCGCGAAGTTTTTCGGGCTCAACAGCCACTCCAGGTCCGCTTTGAAGTCCCTGACCTGCCCCATGAGAAACGGGCTCCCCCGGACCTGTTCAGAAAAAAACCTCCGCCACCATTCGGGGTCGGCCCGCGCCGAATCCTCTCGGCACCTGGCCCGAAGAAGCGCTTTCCGATGGGGCGGCCAGGTGGCTACCCGTGGCAACTCGGGAAGCACCTCGTGGTACAGCGCGATTATTTCGCTGTGGGGTACGGCCTGGGTTTTTTTGGGCGCCGCCGCGGCATCGCCAAAAAGCGCGTCCTGCCCGTCGTCGGCCGGCTGGCCGACAAGGGGAGGCTTGTCCTCCCCTGTCTTTTCTTCTTGTGACTGTGACTGTGACTGTGAATGGCTTTTTTCTGGGTTAGGGGTTGGGTTTTCCCTGGGATACCCAGAAATAACCGGCTTGGTTTTTTCGCCAGTATTTATCTTCTTTGGCCTTCCGCCCCTTTTACCATTAACCCTGGCCGTTTCGGCGATATCCTCGGCCTTGTTCCACTCAAGCAGCACCCTACCATTGGTCAAAAACCCAGGCCTTTCGGGGTGGGGGATGAAACATGGGTCCCCAGGATCCTGCATCTCCTGCCAATCGGCGGTAAAGGATATTGGGTCCATCCCGGCCAAGGCCGCCAATTTGCGGGGATCATCCGGGAGGCAGGCCCCGGCCATCCAGCAGCGGTCCAGGAGTTCCCTATAGGTCAGCTTGGCAGACCGGCTCAGCACCAGATATTTAGCATCGGAAAAGATGTCTGCTGGGTACCAAGGCAACCAAGGACGTCCGGTGCTCATGATGCTTCACCCACGGAATTAGAAGTCGTTTTTGCGCGCAATTGCCGGTGCATGCCTATGCCGCCCTATCCTTGATCAGGTAGGTCATGCCACGGCTCTCCAGGAAGCGCCGGGCCATCTCCTTAATGCGCGTCTCGTCGGCGTGGACTTGTTGCACCCCAAGGTGAGGATCCACGATTGCCTGCGACTGGCTGGCTTTGAGTCCCAACAGGTCCATCATCGGTGGATCGGAACCGAAGTCTGTCCAGAGGTAGGCAGCCAGGACCGGCTTGGATTGGCCTTCTCGATTCAGCCGGCCAATCACCTGGTGGTGAACCTGGGGGCTCCAGTCCAATTCTCCGAAAACCACCACTGAGCCGCGATATTGCAGCCCGTTGAGCCCAATGCCAGAGCGCAGGGAAAGAAACATCAAGTTCGTTTCTCCATCCATGAAAGCCTTTTTGGATTTCTCTTTCTGGGCCGGAGTTTCAGTGCCGGTGTAAAAAACCGGGCGATGACGATAAAGGCGTTCGTTCCATCTGGAGTAAACATCGCGATGCCACCCCACCAACACCACCGGCTCGCCCGCATCCAGGATCATCTCCACGTACTCGGCCACCCCATCGGCCTTTGCCAACCCAGTTGCGTGGCGCAGCATCAGATCCAGCTCGCGCGCGGCTTGTCCCTGCTCGACATAGCTCCCGTTCAGGGTGCGGAGGCTAAGCGCCACAGCCAAATCCTCGGCCTTTTGGGCCTCCTTTTGGTCATAGGGTATTAGCTGAGTGGTGATGCTAACCGGGGGCAGTTCTTGCTTCACATCAACGCGGGTGCGGCGCAGGAAGTGTTGCGTCTCGCGCAGATAGGTCCCAAGCGCATTGGGTTCGCGGATGGTTGCCTTGTCCCAGGGCCCCTCGGCCCACTCTCGCAGAAAACTTTCCGAATCTCCCAGGCATCCGCGCTTGATGATGTCAAGGACGTTCCAGATTTCCAGGCCGTAATTGTAGATTGGGGTGGCGGTCAAGCCGATGGAGTATGCCGCATGGTCAGCCAGGATTTGGGCGGCTTGGCCCTTGTTTGCTTTCAGCCCGGTTCGTAATTCCTGTGCTTCATCGAAAATGATGGTCCGGATTTTGCCCGCCAGGGTTTCCACCCATCCCACCAGACGGTGATAGGTGGTGATGAACACGTCGGCCGGCGGCAGAGGATAGGGACGGGTGCCCTTGATGAGGTGGGTGGTCAAATAGGTGAACTCTTCCGCCATCGCCGCCCACTGGCGCGGAAGGTGCGCCTGGCACACCACCAGGGCCGGCAAGGCGTCGGGTTGGAGGCAGGCCCCCAGGGCGGCGAAGGTCTTGCCCAGGCCAACCTCATCACCCAATAGCAAGTGGCCCTTGAGCCGCAGGACCTCCACCGCCTGGGCCTGGTAATGTCGCAGGACCTGGCCCGGCTTGAGGTGGTAGTTGCCCGGCCTGTAGTCGGGCGAAAGGATGGCCTCCACCTGACGCTGGCTTTGGTAGAAGCCGTGTTCACGGGCCTCCAGGAAGCCCCGGCAAACCGAATCGGACGCCAACGGGTAGCGCTTGATGAACCAGGCCAGGTCCGCGGCCGTGTCCGGGGTGTCGGGCAGCAGAAAACGCCCGATCCTGGCCTTGGGCAGGCGCGGAAATATCGCCTTGAGGCGGATGCTGACGTGCGGTTCCAGGTTCTCCACCACCCACCAGGCGCGACCCTTGCCGTCGATGCCGTGGCGCAGCTTGCCGAAGGTGCGGCTCACAACCAGGACCTCCCAAGGTGGAATAAATAGACCGGCTTGCCTTCCAGTTCGGCGGGGAGCCCCATGGTTTTGTTGCTGGCCAGGATCAGGGCCGCCACCACATCGCAGCGGCAATAGCGC
>JAIUYB010000288.1 GCA_020216625.1 Desulfarculus sp. | reverse complement strand
CAGGGCCGCAGTCAGGCCGGCCACGCCGCCGCCCACCACCAGGGCGCTTTGCTCCACTGGCTGGCTGTGGGAGTAGATGGGCTGGGCCAGGGTGACGCCGGCCACGGCCATGCGCACCAGGTCCAGGGCCTTGGCGGTGGCCTGCACCGGGTCGCCGGAATGCACCATGGCGTTCTGGTCGCGGATGTTGGCCAGTTCAACCATGTTGCGGTTAAGGCCCGCCCGGCGCACGGTCTCGGCGAAGAGCCGGCCGTGGGTGCGGGGGCTGTAGCCGGCCACCACCACCCGGTTGAGGTTCTTGGCCTTGATGGCCTCCACCAGCTCGTCCAGGCCGGCCTGGCCGCCGCTGATGACCAGCTCCTGCACGTGGACCACCCCCGGCAGGTTGGCCGAGGCGGCCATGACCTGCTTCAGGTCCACGGCTTTGCTGACCCGGCCCGACCAGTCGGCGAAAAATACGCCAATCTTGGCGTCCTCGTCGCGGGTGTCGCGCTCCGGGGGCAGGGAGTCCTCGCTCAATAGTGCCCCGCCGGGCTCCAGGTCCTGGGAGGCCAGGCAGGCGGCCGCGGCGGCCTGCACCAGCGAGTCGGGGATGTCCTTGGGGCCGAGGGCCATGCCGCAGGCGTAGACCCCGGGGCGGCTGGTGGCCACCGGCTCGAAATCGGCCGCGGCCACGAAGGAGTAGGGATCCAGCTCGATGCCCAGGGCCTTGGCCTGCTCGGCCGCGTCGTTGGGCGCGCAGAAGCCGGTGGCCAGCACGATCAGGTCCAGGTGGGCGATCTGGGAGGAGCCGTCCTCGCTGGCGTATTCCAACAACAGGTCGCCGCTGAGCTCGTCACGCCCCACGGTGTGGGGCCGGCAGCGCACGAAGTTGACCCCCAGGTCGTTCTTGACCCGCTGATAATACTGCTCGTAGTCCTTGCCCATGGGCCGCATGTCCATGAAGAACACGGTGGCCTCCAGGTCCTGGGCGTAGTGCTCCTTGGCCCAGACCGCCTCCTTCATGGCGAACATGCAGCAGATGGAGGAGCAGTAGGGCTTGGCCGGGGCCTTGGTGGAGCGGCTGCCCACGCACTGGATCCAGCCGATGCGCCGGGGCCGGCGGCCGTCGCTGGGACGCATGAACTGGCCGCCGGTGGGGCCGGCCGAGCTCATGATCTGCTCGAACTCCAGGCTGGTGACCACGTCCGGGAATTTGCCGTAGCCGTACCACTCCTGCATCGGGGTGGGGTCGAATAGCTCCGCGCCGCTGGCCACGATCACCGCGCCCACTTCCACCTTTTGCTCCACCGGCGCCATGTCCAGGTCGATGGCCTGGGGTTCGCAGACCTCCACGCACTTGCCGCAGCGGGTGCATTTGGTCAGGTCGATGGAGAAGGCGGTGGGGGTGGCTTGGGGATAACGCAGGCAGGTCGGGGACTTGTGATCCAGGCCGGGGGTGAAGCGCACCGCCGACTCGGGACAGACCTCCAGACAGGCCCCGCAGGCGTTGCACTTGTCCAGGACAATGCAGCGCGGCTCGGTGGCCAGGGTGGCGCTGAAATCGCCGGGCTGGCCGCTCAGACTCGTGACCTTGGTCAGGGGCAGGGACTGGATGTCCAACGGAGCGCCGGCCTTGGCGATATCGGGGGTCACGTAGCAGATGTTGCAGTCGTTGGTGGGGAATTGGCGATCAAGAAGGGGCAGGAACCCGCCCAGGGCCGGTTTTTTGTCCACCAGGTACACCCGGCGGCCGGCCTCGGCCAGATCCAGAGCGCTTTTGATGCCCGCGATGCCCCCTCCGACCACCAGGACGGAGTTCTTACGGGCGTTGCCTTCGCTTGCAGACATGGAGATAATCCCTTGCTAAGACTAAATGTTCCGCCGGTCCCGCCGCGGCCTACAGCCCGGCCGCGTCCAGGATTTCCGGCAGGCGGTCCTCCCACCCGGCGGTGATGATCAGCGCGCCGCCACACAGCGGCTTGAGCCCTTTGATCGTCTCGGCCGCGATCTTGACGCACTCGGCCGTACGGTCGCTGGCGCTGCGGATGCGGCGAATCGTCTCCTCGCTGATGGCCACGCCGGGCAGGTTCTGATTGAGGTAGCGGGCCATGCCCACGCTCTTGAGCAGCAGCACCCCGGCGATGACCGGGACGCCCAGGCCCTTGGCCTGCTTCATGAATTCCGCGAAGGCCGCCAGGTCGAAGACCGCCGGGGCCACCAGGAACGCCGCCCCCTTGGACACCGCGGTCTTGGCCTCCGCCAGGCGCTGAGCCATCTCGGCCGGGTCGGCCCAGGGCTCGATGCGCGCGCCCAGGCAGAACTTGGGTTTGCCCTTCAGCTCCTGGCCGGCCAGGTCCACGCCCTTGGCCATGCCGGCGGCGGCCTCCAGGAAGGTGGCCGGGGTCAGGTCGTAGACCGGCTTGGCGTCCAGATGATCGCCCATGGCCACCGGCTCGCCGGCCACCGCCATCACGTTGCTGATGCCCAGCACCTGGGCCCCCAGCAAGTCGGCCTGGAGAGCCAAGCGGTTGCGGTCGCGGCAGGAAAACTGCACGATCGGCTCCAGCCCCTGCTGCTTGAGCACCACCGCTCCGGAAAGGGCGCACAAGCGCATCACCGCAAAGCTCATGTCCGGAACCAGCACCGCGTCCACCCGGCCCTTGAGCTGGCGGGCGGCGGCGACAAAGTCTGAGATGTCCACTCCCTTGGGGGTTTCCATCTCGGCTACGACGGCGAATTCGTTGGACTTAAGCTTGTCTGCCCAGGCCATGAGGTATTCCCTTCCCCTACCGTGATGAACAGGTTTTGCGGTAGTGCCAGGCGATGCACACGGCCCGGCGACCGCTGGGCATCGCCTTAACCTATGTCCCGAGGGTATTCATAGGATTTAATGGCGTTGTCCAGCGGAGGTCCGAGCCTACCCCTCGAAACTCCCGGCCCGGGCGCCCGGATCGGGGTGGCTTTCAGCCGGCCGCCGGGGCGATTCCCGGGCGGCGCAGTCTGCCTATCGTCGTCCTATATTGGGTCTATCTTCTTACTCGCAGCCGGGTTTCACTGCAAGCAAAATTTGTGATTTTTATAACATAACCACTAGTATTATAATTCAATTAGTATTGTATACCCCGGCCAATCTCCGTGGTAAAACCATTTCCCAGCCAGCGGGCGGGCCGCCCTTGTGCCCTGGCCACCTGGGGTTATAATGCCCCATGCCCACCGACCAGGAGATTCCCATGCCCTTCACCCCGCGCGAGGCCAGCTTCATCACCACCGCCGTCAACCCCGGCGGATACCCGCCCGAGGGCCCCCCGGAGGTTGCCTTCGCCGGACGCTCCAACGTGGGCAAGTCCTCGCTGATCAACACCCTCACCGGCCGGCGCAAGCTGGTGCGCGTCTCCGGACGCCCCGGCTGCACCCAGCAGATCAATTTCTTCAGCGTCAATCAAGACGCCCTGCGCCTGGTGGACCTGCCCGGCTACGGCTTCGCCAAGGTCCCGCTGGAGGTCAAGAACACCTGGCGCAAGATGATCGAGGGCTACCTCACCCGCCGGCCCACCCTCAAGGCCGTGGTCGTCATCCTCGACATCCGCCGCGACCCGACCGACGAGGACCTCATGCTCCTGGAATGGCTCCACTCCTATCAGCTCGCCACCCTGGTGGTCCTGACCAAGCTGGACAAGCTCTCCAACAACCAGGCCGCCTCCCGCCTGGCCAAGCTCCGCCGCGCCCTGGCGCATCTCGACCCCCAACCCACCGGCTTCTCTTCCCAAACCGGACACGGTCGCGACCAACTCTGGCAACGCATCCTCGCCGCCGCCGGCCTGGAGGAGGGGGCGGGACCGGGAGAATGAGAGAATTTGGGGCAACCCTTTTTTGGCACGAAAAAGGGTTGCCCCACAAATTCTTACCTCCCCGCCTCCCCTAGCCTTCCCGGGTGTATTTGCAGCCGCTTTGGGGGCAGCGAATGCTGGTGGCGCCTTGGCGGGTGGTTTTCTGGACCAGGAAGGGATGCCCGCAGGTGGGGCAGGGTTCGGGCAGGGGGCGGTCCCAGGAGGCGTAGTCGCACTTGGGGTATTGGTCGCAGCCGTAGAAGACCTTGCCCCGGCGGGAGCGCTTTTCGCTGAGCTCGCCGCCGCATTGGGGGCATTTCACCCCCAGGGGCAGGCTGCGGCTGTAGCGGCATTTGGGGTAGTTGGCGCAGGAGATGAACTTGCTGCCGTTGCGGGTGGGCTTGACCAGGAGTTTGCCGCCGCACTGGGGGCAGGGCTCGTCCAGGGTCTCGGGGGCCTCCTTGGCCCTGGGGTTGCCCTCGGCGTCCAGCTCCATGACGTTCTTGCACTGGGGGTAGCCCGAGCAGGCCAGGAAGGGACCATAACGGCCCTTCTTGGG
>JAIUYB010000287.1 GCA_020216625.1 Desulfarculus sp. | reverse complement strand
CCATGAAGTTATCAACTCGTGGAAGATGTGGCGTGCGGGCGTTGCTGGTGGTTGCGCTGCATCCCGGCGACGGCCCGATCGCCTTGCAGGAACTGGCCCAGCGCCAGGGCATTTCGGCCAAGTATCTGGAACAACTCCTGATACCTCTGAAAGCCTCCGGCCTGGTCAACAGCGTGCGGGGGGCCAAGGGCGGGTATCTGCTGGCGGTCGCCCCGGATAAGGTCAGCCTCTATGACATCGTACGCACCCTGGAGGGCCCTTTGGCGGTGGTGGAGTGCGTGCAGGATCCCGGCGTCTGCGAGCGGGTGGGCGGCTGCACGGTCCACCTGGTCTGGGGTGAGATGAGCCAGTTGTTGGTGGATTTCCTGACCCGCATCAGCTTGGCCGACATGGTGGAGCGCCAACAGTTGCTGGAGGTGCGCTGCCAGGCGCGCAGCGCCTTGGCCTGAACCGGCGGTGATCCTGGCCCGCGGCGGATCGGAGCGCGACAGCCCGATCCGCCGTGGCTTTTGGGGCCGGGCGCGTCCTGGGGGAGGCCCGGGAAGGCGCGGCGACCGGCTGGAGCGAGCCATCGCGCCTGGCGTCCTGGGAGTGGGCGAGGACGAAGGCGGGCTGGCGGGAGTTGGAGGGCCTCAAAGGGTAGACTGGTTAAGATTGGGTTACAGACCCGGGGGCGCCCCCAGAATATTGTGGTATAACCCCCGTCTATCGTCTACATATAGAGAAGAAGCCTCTGACCCCAAACCCTGGCGGGAGGTGGACTCTCTGACATGAAGACCTACGTGCTTGACACCAACGTCCTGCTTCACGACCCCCGAGCCCTCTACGTATTCCAAGAAAACAACGTGGTCCTGCCCCTGGCGGTGATCGAGGAGATCGACGACCTCAAGCGCCGCCAAGACGAGATCGGCCGCAACGCCCGCACCGTCTCTCGCGAGCTGGACGAGCTGCGCGGCGGCGGCAGCCTGGCCCGAGGGGTGGCCACGGCCAAGGGCGGGTCGGTGCGCATCGAGGTGAACCACCACGACCTGGCCGGCGGTTTCCCCCCCACCCTGGACCTGGGCAAGGCCGACAACCGCATCCTGGGACTGGCCTGGAGCCTGGTGCGCGAGCTGGCCGAGCCGGTGGTGCTGGTGACCAAGGACCTGAACCTGCGGGTCAAGGCCGACGTACTGGGGGTGCCGGCCGAGGATTTTTTGAACGACAAGGTGGACTTCGAGGCCCTGTACAGCGGGGTGCGCGAGCTGCACCTGACCCCCGGCGAGATCGACGCCTTCTATGACCAGGGCCGCCTGCCCCTTTCCGGCCGGCGGCGTCCCCACCCCAACCAGTTCTTCGTCCTTAAATGCCGGGAGCGGCCCTCGCTCTCGGCCTTGGCCCGCTTTCAGGCCGGCTTCCTGACGCCACTGGCCCTGGCCGAGGCCGAGTGCCTGGGGCTCAAGCCCCGCAACAAGGAGCAGCGCTTCGCCCTGGAGCTGTTGTTGGACGATCAGGTGAAGATCGTGACCCTCTCCGGCCCGGCCGGCACCGGCAAAACCCTCCTGGCCCTGGCCGCCGGCCTGGAAAAGGTCATGGAACAGAAGACCTTCGCCAAGCTGCTGGTCACCCGGCCCATCGTGCCCATGGGCAACGACCTGGGCTATCTGCCCGGCGAGAAGGAGGACAAGCTGCGGCCCTGGATGCAGCCCCTCTACGACAACCTCCAGTTCCTGTTCCGCGATTATCCGGCCCTGCAGGGGCAAAAGGGGGCCAAGGGCGGCTTCGGGGCCCACGACTATCTGCTGGCCCAGGGGCTGTTGGAGATGGAGGCCCTGACCTACATCCGGGGGCGCAGCATCCCCGGCCAGTTCATCATCTGCGACGAGGCCCAGAACCTGACCCCGCACATGATCAAGACCCTCATCACCCGGGTGGGGGAGGGCACCAAGATCGTCTTCACCGGCGATCCGGAGCAGATCGACCACCCCTACCTGGACGCCAGCAGCAACGGCCTGACCCATCTGGTGGAAAAGCTCAAGGCCGAGACACTTTCCGGCCACGTGACCCTGGTCAAGGGCGAACGCTCCCAGGTGGCCGAGCTAGGCTCGCGCCTGCTCTAGCCCCTCGGTTCATCCAAAAACAGCGCGGCCCGGCCTCCCACCAGGGGGCCGGGCCGCCGGCTTGGGGACGAGGACTATTTGTACTCGTCGTGGCAGGCCTTTTTCTGGGCCTCCATCTCGGCCAGCACCGCCCGGGCGCTCTCCAGGTCGCCGGCCTCCACCGTGGCCAGCAGGCGGTCGGCCAGGGCGATGAATTGCGGGTACCTGGGATCGCCCTTGCCGGTGAAAGTGCACATCAGGTGGCAGTCGTGCACGAAGCTGTGCACCACCTCCACCTCCACCGGCTTGCCCTGGCCCAGGCTGGCCTTGAGGGCCTTGAAGGAGCTGCCCATGTGCTTTTTCAAGGACTTATAGCCGGGACGCCCCTGGGCCTCTTGCTCCTCCTCGTCCTCATCGTCGTCGCCATTCAGGGCCGGGTGCCCGGCCGGAGCCATTCCGGCGGGCAGCAGGGATTTTTCGTATTTCAGCTTGAGTTTGAAGGAGATCTTGTCGGGTTTGGTCTTCACCGACTGCTTGAGTCGCACCTCCTGGTCCAGCTCCACGCTCACCGCGCCGATCTCCACCGCGCCGGCGGCGAACTGGTCGGCCAGGCGACGCAGGAAATCGGCCGCCTCGGCCGGGGAGAGCAGACGCTCGCTCTTTTGATTTTTGCCGTCTGACATTCGCGGCTTCCTTTCGTGGATTACGGGCACGGCCGGCCTGGGGCGGTCTATCCCCGGCCAGCGGAGCCCCGTGGGCGGCTCTTGGCCGCGGGTTTTTTCTGGCTGGCGGGCGCGGGGGGCTCTTCCATGGTGGCCTGGGCGATCTGTTCGCTGGTGGCCTGGGCGGCCAACTCCTCCGGGGACGCGGGTTGGATGGGGATCGTATTGGGTTCGGCCTGTGGTTCATCGGGCCAGACCAGGGACTCGGCCGGGGGTTCGGTCTCCGGGGGCGGGGTGATCCCGGGGGCCACCTCCTCGGGCTCGCAGACCTCCGAGGCGCAGACCATCTCGATGGTCTGCTCGGCCATCACCGGGGCCGCAGGCTGACTGCCGATGCGCACCTGGTGCTCATCATGCCGCGCATCGGCGTCCACCCGCCAGGAAAGCTCCAGGACGAACTTCTCCTTATCCTTCTTGCGCACCGCCTCCAACTCGATCTCCACCAGGGCGGCTGGGGTCAACTGGATGAATTCCTTGCCTTTCTGCACAACCACCCGGCCCTGGCGCAGGCTGCGGACCAGGTCCTCCAGATAGTCCACGGCCTGACCGAGCGGCAGGGTGGTCTCCAGGCTGACGCCTTTTTTGCCCATGGTTTCTCTCCCTTGCTTGGGGTTGGGGACCGGCCCGGCGGCGCGGGCGGCGCGGCCGGGCTTAGGCCAGGGACAGCAACACCTCCAAGAGCTTGGCCGGGTCCAGGTAGGGCGCGCTCTGCTCGCTGACCAGGGGCGTGTCGATAACCTCCACTCCCAGGCGGCGGATGGCCGCCAGGTCCGGGGAGCCGCCGGGATACACCGCGTTGGCGCTGTCCACGATCACCAGGTTCAGCACCTGGTCCACCGGGACATCACCGGCGCAGCCCCGGCGCAGGTAATCCAGCAACACCGCCACTCCCTCGGCCAGGCTCAGGCCCAACTGCTCGGAATCACCGGCCACATTGGGCACATAGACCTTGGGGCAGCCGGCGGCGGCCACCGCCGGGCAGACGCCGTCCGGCAGCAGGGTGGCGATCAGGCTGCTGTAGAAGCTGCCCATGGGATAGCAGATCAGCTCGGCCTGGCCGATCAGGCTGGCCACCTTGTCGCGGATGGCCGCCCTGGTGGGCGCACCCCGGTGGTCGCTGGCCAAAAACAGCTCCTTGACCGGCGAGGCGATGGGCGGAGCCTCGCGCCCGGTCAGCAGGTGCTGGCCCACCAGCAGGCGGCCGTCGGCCAGACGGGCGGCCAGGTGCAGGTCCTGGTTCACCACCGGCCGCACCACGCCCCGCACCTCGGCCAGCTTGGAAAAGGTGAAGATCACCGGGTCGATGTGGCCCTGATGGCTGAGGTATCCGCCGGCCAGGACCAGGTTGCCCAGGTTGGCCCCCTGGAGGTCGAAGTCCGCCGGCATCTGCTCCCAAAAAAAGCGCAGGTGGTTGCGGATGATCTTGCGCAGGGGGTCGGGCACCGCCATCAAAAGGGGGTCGCGGCCCTTGACCAGCTCCTCCAGCCGGGCCTTGAGCTCCGCGGGGGCGGCCTGGATGGGCAGGCGGTGGGCGAACAGCCGCACCACCTCCGGGTTGCCCTGCACCGACTGGTCG
>JAIUYB010000286.1 GCA_020216625.1 Desulfarculus sp. | reverse complement strand
CGGCGCCAACGCCGGCTGCGCCAAAGCCTGGCCGGCTGAAGCATCCCCGTCCCTCCGGCGCCGCCATCCCCGCCCGGCCTTGTCCCGGGTCGGGGTTTTTGCTTAACTACAGGAGACAAGATTGGCGAAGAAATGTAACCTGCTTGTTACGCAGGTTTTCAGCCGGCGGGTTAATGCTATGGGGATGCTTGACGGCGGTGGAGGCGCCCCCGCCGGACCTTAAGGATGAGTAATGCCAGCCACCAAGGATGATCCGACCTCGGCGATCCCGCCCACCAGCCTGGATGGCCAACCCCTGGACCTGGGCGCGATCACGCCCGAGCTGACGGAGTGGGACCAGCGCGCTTATCGCCGCATCACCTCCACCCAGCTCAGCCCCGAGCAGACCGTACGCATCGTCACCCCCGACCAGACCTATCCCCGCCAGGAGGCGGTGCTGGCCATCCACTGGCACCCGGAATGGATTCCCATCGAGCTGACCATGGCCCGGGTGGGGGCCATGTTCCCCAACGCCACTGACCGCCTGATCATCCCCACCCAGCACAACCAGATCATGGCCCTGGATGGATACGCCGGGGTGGAGGTGGATTGCTATTCCTCGGGCTTCAACCGCAAGGTGCAACTTTTGCTGCACTTCAGGGCCGACAAGGTGGCCGGGGCCGAGGTGCTCAAATCCATGCTGCTGCACACCTTCAAATACCGCAGCGGCCAACTGTTCGAGTTCATGGCCAGCATCACCGACCCCGCCCTGGAGGACCGCCTGCAACAGGCGGCGGCCGAGACCGGCGCCAGCCAGGAGCTGGTGGACTTCACCCGTCTGCACACCGCCAAGCTCCAAAAGCTGGTGGAGGCCAACGAGTCCACCACCCCGCCGGAGATGATCAAGAACAAACTCCTGGCCGAGTATTTCGACGCCCTGCGCGAACACCACCCGGCCCGGGTCATCAACCGGGTTCAGATGCTGATCAAGGCGGTCAAGCAGATCGTCAAGCGCAACTTCTCCCTGGCATACTTCTACCGCGCCAGCGAGGTGATCGAGGAGGTCCGCGCGGTGGGCGGCGGCATCGTCATCCCCCACCCGGAGCAGTTCTGGCCCATCCTGCTGGCCGACTACGACGTGGACGGCTACGAGGTCTGGAACCCCCAATCGCGCGAGTACACCGAGTTTCTGATCAAGGTCGTCAACCGCGAGAACAAGGTCGTCCGCCCCGACCGGCGCAAGCTGCTGCTGTGCATGGGCGACGACACCCACATGAGCGAGAAGGCCAAGGAGCCCGCCCTGCAGGACCGGGCCAAGGCCAGCCGCGAGGTGGGCCTGCAACCGGTCTGGGACGAGGTATCCATCCGCAAGACCCTGATGCTGGCCGGCGTGGACCGCTCCAGCGTCATCGAGGAATACAAGGCCCGCCTGGCCTGAGGGCCCGCGGAGCAAACACCATGTCGGTCAGGAGAGGGATCATGAGCTCCAGTGGCGACAGCTTCAAGCACGAGTCCCTGCAGGACTGCGAGTCCATCACCAAGTACATCAACGCCCTCAGCGAGGGCTTCGTCCAGGGCGCGCTCTTGTTCATGAGCGACGGCCAGCGGGTGGTGCTCAAGCCCCAGGGCCTGATCAAGCTGGAGGTGGAGGCCAAGCGCAAGGAGCGACAGATTCGCCTGGCCTTGAAGTTCCGCTGGACCGAGGAGGAGATGGGCTCCGGCGACCTGGCCATGAAGCCCCTGGTGATCAGCAGCGGCGACCAGGAGTGAGGCGATAACCACGATGCGCATACCCGCCGGACTTGAGGAGAATTTCCGCTTCCTGGTGCTCGAGGTCCACAAGCAGGTGGAGGAGACGCTCAATTTCCTGGCCTCTCCCAGCCAGCGTTTGCTGGAGCGCATCAACGGCCGCGACGACTATGTGGACAACCTCAAGAGCCTGATCGAGGAAAAATCCTTCTCCTTCCTCACCAACACCGTCACCGACCGGCGCACCTCCAACCTGCTGCGCTCCATCAACACCATCGCCAGCAACCTGGAACGCATCGCCGATTTCGCGGTGAACATCGTCAACCAGGTGCAGTTCCTGTCCGACCCCGCCTTCCTTGCCCACTATGACTACCAGACCTTTTTCGAAGAGGTCTTCGTGGGCCTGGAGACCATCAACGAGGCGGTGGCGCGCCAGGACCTGGCCCTGGCCTTCCGCATCTGTCAGTGCGAGTTCCACCTGGACGGGCTGTACAAGACCAACCTGGACCAGTTGTTGGCCCAGCTCAAGCGCGGCCGGGAGACCGGCAACCTGGTCACCACTCTGTTCATTTTCCGCTACCTGGAGCGCATGGGCGACTCGCTGCTGAACATCGGCGAAGCCCTGATTTTCGCCATCATCGGCGAGCGCCTGAAGATTCACCAGTACGAGGCCCTGCGCGACACCCTGGCCGCCTCGGGCATGGAATCGCCCATCAGCCAGGTGGAGTTCGAGTCCATCTGGGGGTCGCGCTCCGGCTGCCGCATCGGCACCGTGGCCGAACCCAGCGACGACGGCCGCGCCCAGCGGGTCATTTTCAAAGAGGGCAACCTGGGCAAGATCCAGCGCGAGAAGGCCAGCATCGAGCGCTGGCAGGAGCTGATGCCCGGCCTGCCGCCCCGGATATTTGGCTTCCAGGCCGCCGACAGCAACGCCAGCCTGTTGCTGGAATACCTGGGCGGCTGCACCCTGCAGGAGGTGGTGCTCAACTCCGAGAAGGAGATCCTGGAGAACGCCATCTTCCTGGTCCTGGAGACGTTAAACACCATCTGGCGCGAAACCCGACGCGAGCAAAAGGCCAACGCCAATTTTGTCGGCCAACTGCGCGGACGCATCGACGACGTCTACCGGGTCCATCCCAGCTTCGAGCGCGCCGCCATGAGCATCGGCTCGCTGAACATGGAATCCCTGGGCGAGCTGATCCACCACCTGGCCGAGATCGAGCCGGTCTTGGACGCGCCCTTCACGGTCCTGATCCATGGCGACTTCAACCTGAACAACATCATCTACAACCATAACGAGCAGAGGATTCACTTCATCGACCTCTACCGCTCTGTTGACGCCGATTACGTCCAGGACGCCTCGGTCTTTTTAATCTCCAACTTCCGCCTGCCGGTGGCCCGGGGGCCGCTGCGCGACCGCATCAGCTATGTGACCATGGAATTCCTGCGCTTCGCCCGCGCCTTCGCCCAGGACAATCACGACCGCACCTTCGAGGCTCGCCTGGCCCTGGGGCTGCTGCGCTCCTTTTTCACCTCCACCCGCTTCGAGCTCAACCACGACTTCGCCAAGGTCATGTACCTGCGTTCGGTTTACCTGATGGAAAAACTGGCGGCCCATCGCGGCCGGCCCTGGGAGGATTTCCGCCTGCCAGACCAGGTGTTGATCTACTAGCCATTTAATTTCGCATCGAAAGTGACGCACACATGAAACGAATCGCAGTGGTGGGGGTGCCGGGCGGCTGGTCCTCGGAGCGGCTGGCCGACGCCCTGGCCCAGCGCACCGGCTATCGCCTGCTCATGGACCCGGACCATATCGGCATCGACCTGGAGACCGGTGCGGCCAGGTGGGGCCAGCTGGACCTGACGGAGCTGGACGGCATCATCATCAAGAAGGTGGGACCTTCCTATTCACCGCACTTGCTGGACCGGCTGGAGGCCTTGCGCTGGCTCAATGAGCGCGGCCTGCCGGTCTTCTCCCCGCCCGGGCGCATCCTGGCGGTGCTCAACCGCCTGTCCTGCACCGTGGGTCTGCGCCTGGCCGGCATCCCCATGCCGCCCACCTTCATCACCGAGGATCCGGCCCAGGCCCTGGCCGCCTTGGAGCGGATGGGGGCCTGCGTCTGCAAGCCTCTGTACTCCACCAAGGCCCGGGGCATGGTGGTGCTGGAGCCCGGGGCCCACGCCGCCGAGGAGCTCGCCCGCTTTCAGGCCGAGGGCAACCGCACCATCTACCTGCAAAAGCTCCTGAAGTTGCCCGGCCGCGACCTGGGGGTGGTCTTTCTGGGCGGCCAGTATCTGGCCACCTACGCCCGCGCCGCCTCGGGCAACGGGGCCTGGAACACCACCACCCGCGCCGGCGGCAAGTACCAGCCCCACGAGCCCTCGGCGGCGGTGGTGGAGCTGGCCCAGAAGGCCCAGGCCCCCTTTGGCCTGGACTTCACCTGCGTGGACGTGGCCGAGACCGAGGAGGGCCTCAAGGTTTTCGAGGTCTCGGCCTTTGGCGGCTTCCGGGGGCTGATGGAGGCCAGCGGCATCGACGCCGCGGCGCTCTACGCCGACTACGTGCTGCGGAGGCTGGCCTGATGGTGGAAA
>JAIUYB010000285.1 GCA_020216625.1 Desulfarculus sp. | reverse complement strand
ATGGCGCTGTTCGAGGCCCCCCATCGTTTGGCCGAGACCGCCGCCGACTTGGCGGAGGTGGTGGGGCCGGAACGGCCGGTGGTGCTGACCCGGGAGCTGTCCAAGGTGCACGAGGAGATCGCCCACATCACGGCCGGGGAGTTGGCCCACCTGGCGGCCCAGGGCCAGGCCCGGGGAGAGATCACCCTGGTGGTGGCCGGGGGGCCGCCGCCCGGGGCCCAGGACCAGGCCGAGCGGACGGTGGACGAGTTGCTGAACCAGGGCCTGGCCCGGGACGAGGAAAGTCCCAGCGCCTTGGCTCGCCGGGTGGCCCAGGCCACCGGCCAGCCCCGGGAGGCGGTCTACCGCCGCTTGTTGGAGCTGCGCCAGGAAGAGCTGGATTTCGAGACCACAGCGAGGATCGAGGAAGTGGAACCACCAGAAGCCAGCGTCATCCAGGAACCCATCCTGCGCCGCGACCTGATGGTCAATAACAGCCTGGGCCTGCACGCCCGGGTGGCGGCGCGCATCGCCGAGACGGTGCAGCATTTCGATTGCCAGGTGGTCCTGAGCAAGGACGGCCTGGAGGCCGACGGAGGCAGCGTGCTCTCCATCCTGGCCCTGGACGCCCCCCAGGGCAGCCAGTTGACGGCCCTGGCCCGGGGGGCCCAGGCCGAGGACGCCCTGATGGCGCTGGAGAAGCTATTCGCCAGCCACTTCGGGGAGGCCTAGTGACCGCAGGGGGGGAAAAGACCCTCAAGGGCGTGGGGGCCTCGCCGGGCATCGCCATCGGCCGGGCCCTGTTGGTGCCCCGCCACCCGGTGCAGGTCAACTACCGCCCCCTGGCCGACGCGGCCGAGGCCGAGGCCGAGGTGGCCCGGCTCAAGGCCGCCCTGGAGGCCACCGGCCGGGAGCTCAACGCCGCCAAGCAGGGCCTGGCAGAGGGTTTCGGCGACTACGCCTACATCATCGACGCCCATCTGTTGATCCTCAAGGATCGCATGATCAGCCGGCGCACCGAGGACCTGATCCGCGCCAAGCTGATCAACGCCGAGTGGGCGCTGTCCGACGCGGTGGACGAGGCCAAGATTTTTTTCAAGAAGATCAAGGACGAGTACATCCGCTCGCGCATCGCCGACGTGGAGTACGTCACCCAACAGGTGCTGCGCCATCTTTCCGGCCAGGCACAGTCGGCCATCGCCCAGATCCGGGAAAAGGCCATCGTGGTGGCCCACGACCTCTCCCCGGCCGACACCACCCAGATGGACCTGGATTGGGTGATGGGCTTTGTCACCGACATGGGCGGCCCCACCAGCCACACCGCCATCATGGCCCAGGCCAAGGCCATCCCGGCGGTGGTGGGGCTGGAGCGGGTCAGCTCCGAGGTGGTCAGCGGCGACTTCCTGGTGGTGGACGGTTCGGCCGGGCTGGTGATCGTAAATCCCGACGAGGAGACCCTGCACGCCTACCGCGACAAGCAGGAGGCCTACGAGCTCTACGCCCAGGAGATCCTGGCCCAGGCCCACCTGCCGGCCAGCACCAGCGACGGGGTGACGGTGCGGGTGGAGGCCAACATCGAATTGGCCGAGGAGGTCGGCTCGGCGCTTTCCTATGGGGCCGAGGGCATCGGCCTGTACCGCACCGAGTTTTTCTACTTAAGCCAGAAGACCCTGCCCAGCCAGGAAGAGCTGTTCGAGAACTTCCGGGCCGTGGCCCAGCGGTTGGACGGCGGATCGGTGAACATCCGCACCCTGGACATCGGCGGCGACAAGTTCGCCAGCTCGGTGAAGCTGGACTCGGAGAACAATCCGGCCCTGGGCCTGCGCGCCATCCGCTTCTGCCTCAAGGAGCAGGACCTGTTCAAGGACCAGTTGCGGGCCATCCTGCGGGCCAGCGCCTTTGGTCGGGTGCGGGTGATCTTCCCGCTCATCTCCGGGGTGGACGAGCTGTTGCAGGCCAAGGAGGTCCTGGCCCAGTGCCGGGCGGAGCTCAAGCAGCAAGGCGTGGCCATGGCCGCCCGCCTGCCGGTGGGCATCATGATCGAGGTGCCCTCGGCGGTGGCGGTGGCCGATCTTTTGGCCCGGCACTGCGACTTCTTCTCCATCGGCACCAACGACCTGATCCAGTATTCCCTGGCCATCGACCGGGTCAACGAGCAGGTGGCGCATCTCTACCAGCCCCTGCACCCGGCGGTGCTGCGCATGGTTCACAGCGTGGTCCAGGCCGGGCACGTGGCGGGCATCCCGGTGGCCATGTGCGGGGAGATGGCCGGCGATCCCGGCGCGGTGCCGCTGTTGTTGGGCCTGGGCCTGGACCAGCTTTCCATGACCGCCCTGGCCATTCCCCGGGTCAAGCAGATCGTGCGCCAGACCGACACCCAACTCTGGCGGCGGCTGGCGGTGGAGGCTCTTAGCTTTCCCACCGCGGCCGAGGTCAAGGCCTTCATGGGCCGCGAACTGGCCCGTCATTATCCCCGCATCTTCGGGAGCCAGGCCGCAGCCTAGCCCCCGTGGTCCGAGAGAGAGCCCCCATGCCCCAGGACGGCGTCAAGCTGATCGCCAAAAACAAGAAGGCGCGCTTCAACTACGACCTGGGCGACCGCTTCGAGGCCGGCCTGGTGCTCAGGGGCAGCGAGGTCAAGTCGCTGCGCATGGGCAAGGCCAACCTGAGCGACAGCTACGCCAAGATCAAGGACGGCGAGGGCTGGCTGATCAGTTGCCACATCAGCCAATACCCCTTCACCCATTATGACAACCACGATCCGGAGCGACCGCGCAAGCTGCTCCTGCACAAGCGCGAGCTGCGCAAGCTGACCGGCAAGCTGACCGAGCAGGGCTACAGCCTGATTCCCACGGCCCTGTATTTCAAGAACGGTCGGGCCAAGGTGGAGCTGGCCCTGGCCAAGGGCAAGAAGCTTTTCGACAAGCGCCAGGACCTGAAAAAGCGCGACCAGCAGCGCGAGATGGAGCGCAGCTTCCGGCGCGACGACTAGCGGCCTCATGGAGGGGGTTTGGGGGAACCATTTTGGGCCCCCAAAGGGTTCCCCCAATTTCCCCTTCCCATCCCATCCACCCTCCCCCGACGAGGCGAGCCATGCGCGTGGGCATCATGTTGCGGCACATCGGCGAGAAGGGCGGCATCGTCACCTACAGCCGCAACCTCGTCAAAAGCTTCATCCGCCTGGCCCCCCAGCATCATTTCGCGCTGTTCTACGCCCAGGCCCAGGACCTGGGCGCCTTCGCCGGGCCGGCCAACGTCAGCGAGCACCTGCTGCCCAGCGCGGGCAAGCTGGCCTGGGACCAGGTGGCCACCCCGCGCCTGGCCAGGGCCCTGGACCTGGACCTGATCTTCAACCCCAAGCTCAGCGTGCCGTTGGTGGCCCACTGCCCCCGCATTCTGGTGCTGCGGCCAGAGCAGTTCGTGCACCCGGAGCTGTTCAAGCCCCTGGACCGGGCCTACTTCAAGGCCCTGATGCCGCTCTACTGCCGGGCGGCGGCCCGGGTGCTGGCCCCCACCGCCCTGGCGGCCCGGGACATCGTGCGCCACGTGGGGGCGGATCCGGCCAAGACGGTCTGGGTGCACGAGGGCTGCGGGGACCATTTCTTCGCCCCGGCCCCGCCAGCGGCGGAATTGGAGGCGGTGCGCCAGCGCTATGGCCTGCCGGAGCGATACGTGCTCTTCGTGGGCGGCATCACCCCGCTGAAAAACTTCGAGCGCCTGGTGCAGGCCTGGGCCCGGGTGCGCGAAAAACACCCCATCCCCCTGGTGGTGGTGGGGTTCAACCGCTGGCGTTTCGAGCGGGACGTGGCCTTCGCCCGCTCCCACCCGGCGGCGGGGGATATCGTCTTTCCCGGCTTCGTGAGCGACCAGGACATGCCCCAGGTCTACCGCCTGGCCACGGCCCTGTTCTTCCCCAGCATCTACGAGGGCTTCGGCATCCCCATCCCCGAGGCCTTCGCCACCGGCTGCCCGGTGGTGACCACCAACCGGGGTTGCAGCCCGGAGGTGGCCGGGGGCGGGGCCCATCTGGTGGACCCCTTTGATGTCGAGGACATGGCCCGGGGCCTGCTGCGGGTGGTGAGCGAGCCGGATTACCGCCAGGAGCTGAGCGCCCGTGGCTTGGAGCGGGCCCCGCACTTTCATTTCGATCGTTGCGGCCGTCAGACCCTGCAAGTGTTGGAAGACGCCCTGGGCTGAGTCGAGCCAAAAATCCCCCTGCAATTTGACAATGAATAGCGCGGGGGATATATTTTATTCTCCTTAATCACCACGGGTCATATATGGATTCGTGGCGGAAAGGATGCGGCGGTGGCCCGGGTGGCGGTGGCGTTGAGCGGGGGCGTGGATTCCACGGTGGCCGCGCTCCTGCTCCGACGAGAGGGCCACGAGGTTCTGGGCTACAGCCTGCGCCTGG
>JAIUYB010000284.1 GCA_020216625.1 Desulfarculus sp. | reverse complement strand
GGGGATGGGCGCGCCCCAATAACGCTGGCGGCTGATGCCCCAGTCGCGCAGGCGGTAGTTCACCGTCTCCCGGCCCCGGCCCTGGCCCTCCAGGTGTTGGGCGATGGCCCGCTTGGCCTCGGCCGAGCTCAGGCCGTCGAAGGGGCCGGAGTTGATGAGCGTGCCGTAGTCGGTGAAGGCCTGGGTCATGTTCTCGACCCCGATGGGGCCGTCCGGACCCACGATGACCTCCACCAGGGGCAGGTCGTAGACCTTGGCGAATTCGAAGTCGCGCTGGTCGTGGGTGGGCACCGCCATCACCGCGCCGGTGCCGTACTCCATCAGGACGAAGTTGGCCACGAATATCGGCATCTTGCGCCCAGTGACCGGGTTGGTGCAATAGGCCCCGGTGAACACGCCCTCCTTCTGCTTGTCGTCGGCCCGGTCGGCGTGGCTCTGGCGCTTGATGCGGTCCACGAACGCCTTGACCGCCGCCTCCTGGCTGGTGCCGGCGCTCAGCTCCAGGGCCAGGGGGTGCTCCGGGGCCAGGCTCATGAAGGTGGCGCCATAGAGGGTGTCGGCCCGGGTGGTGAAGACCCGGACCTCGCCCGGCCGCTCCCAGAGCGGGAAGACGATCTCGGCCCCGTAGGACTTTCCGATCCAGTTGCGCTGCTGGATGGTGACCCGCTCCGGCCAGCCCGGCAGCTTGTCCAGCCACTCCAACAGCTCCTCGGCGTATTGGGTGATCTTGAAGAAGTAGCCGTAAAGCTGCTTCTGCGCCACCGGCATGCCGCAGCGCCAGCAGGCCCCGTCCTCCACCTGCTCGTTGGCCAGCACCGTCTTGCAGGTCTCGCACCAGTTGACCAGGGCCTGCTTGCGGTAGACCAGGCCCTTCTCCCACATCTTGATGAAGATGAGCTGCTCCCAGCGGTAGTAGCTGGGGTCGCAGGTGGCCAGCTCCCGCCGCCAGTCGTAGGAGAAGCCCAGGCGCTGGAGCTGCCCGCGCATGTAGTCGATGTTCTCGTAGGTCCACTTGGCGGGATGGATGCCGTGGGCGATGGCCGCGTTCTCGGCCGGCATGCCGAAGGCGTCCCAGCCCATGGGGTGCAGCACCTGGCGGCCCTGCATGCGCTTGATGCGGGCCAGGGCGTCGCCGATGGAATAGACCCGCATGTGGCCCATGTGAATGCGGCCGCTGGGATAGGGGAACATCTCCAGTAGATAGTATTTGGACTTTTGGGGGTCCATTTCCACCTGGAACAGACCGGCCTTTTGCCAGCGTTCCTGCCAGCGGGCCTCCACCGTGGACGGCTCGTAGCGCTCATCGAGGTTGGTGATGTTTTGGCTCATGTTCCCGCGCAGTTATGATGGATAGCCCCGCGCTGGGGCGTGGTCGGGCCTCTCCCCCGGGGCTCCGGGGCTCCGTGGACCGTTTTTATCACAGCGTCAGGGGCTTGTAAACCGCCGCCACCGCGCCCGGTCGGACGGAGACCACCCCCGTTGCCTCGGCCGGCCGCGGGTGAAAGGCCCCGCCGGATCCAACCAGGGGCCCCTTGACTGAGCCGGCTTCATGGTCCAGCATGCCCCCAGGTCTAGAGGGGGATAAGCGATGCTCATCGACTGCCACACCCACGCCTTCCAGGCCGACGACCTGACGGTGCTGCGGGAGCGTTTGACCTTTCTGGACGATCACTTACCGCCTGACAGCCCCCACAAGTGGCAACTGCACGGCCCCGGGAGCCTGGAGGGCCTCGCCCAATCCATGGCCGCCTGCGGGGCCGACCGCTGGGTGCTGTTGCCGGTGGCGGGCAAAAAAGATCGCGCCGCCGACCTCAACCGCTGGGCGGCGGCCGCCGCCGCGGCCGAGCCCCGCCTGATCCCCTTCGCCATGATCCATCCCCTGGGGCCGGTGGCCGAGGACCTGCGCCTGGCCCAGGAGCTGGGCCTGCGGGGGGTCAAGCTCCATCCCTTCATCCAACGCTTCGCCCTGGACCACCCGGTGTCCATGGACCTGCTGGCCAGCCTGGAGGGGACCAACTTGCCGGTGCTGGTGGACACCCTCTACGTGGCCGGACTGGTGGAGGCCAAGCCCCATCTGGGCTGGGTGGTGGAGATGTTCAACTTCCGGGGCTGCGAGCCGGTGCAGATCGCCCGGGCGGCGGTGGCCCATCCCGGGGTGCGCTTCATCGCCGCCCATGGCGGCAGCCTTTACGGCTGGGACCACCTGGAGCCCCTCTATGACCTGGACAACGTTTTCTTCGACATCTCCTATCTGATGGGCCTCATCGCCACCGACCGCCTGATGGCTATCATCCGCCGCAAGGGGCCGGAGCGGGTGCTCTACGGCAGCGACTGCCCCTGGCGCGACGCGGTGGCCTTTCGCGCCTGGTTCGAGGATCTCCCGCTATCCCGCTGGGAGCGCGAGCGGATCGCCGCGGGCACCATCTCCGGATTGCTCGACCTCTAGCCAGCCCTGGAGCCCAGGCCGATCGCCCTGGCCCCTTCCTCACCGCGACCTCCTCCCGGACAGCGCCGGCCGCGCGCCATGGATCGGCCCGATCGCCCGGCCGCCGGAACGCCAGCGCCAGCTTGACGCCCTGGGGCCGATGAAGTATAAATGCTGGATTATTTTGGCTGGATGGGAGAAGGGCGTGGCGATCCAAGCGGTTAGGGGCATGAAGGACCTGCTGCCCGGTGAGGCGGCCAAGTGGCGCTTCATCGAGGCGACCGCCCGCGAGGTCTTCGCGGCCTTCGGCTTCGGCGAGATCCGGGTGCCGGTCCTGGAGCGCACCGAGCTTTTCGCCCGCTCCATCGGCGAGGCCACCGACATCGTCGAAAAAGAGATGTACACCTTCAGCGACCGCTCCGGCGATTCGCTGACCCTGCGCCCCGAGGCCACCGCCGGCATCCTGCGGGCCTACATCGAGAACAAGCTCCATGGCCAGCCCGGCCCCCACAAGCTGTTCACCATCGGCCCCATGTTCCGCCACGAGCGCCCGCAGAAAGGCCGCCTGCGCCAGTTTCACCAACTGGACGTGGAGGTGCTGGACGACGCCGGGCCTCTGGTGGACGCCGAGCTTTTGGTGATGCTGACCCAGCTCTTGACCCGCCTGGGGCTCAAGCACGTCAAGCTGATGGTCAACTCCCTGGGCTGTCCGGACTGCCGGCCCCAGTTCCGCGCCGCCCTGATCGCCTTCCTGGACGCCAAGCGCCAGGGTCTGTGCGACGACTGCCGCCGCCGCCTGGACGTCAACCCCTTGCGGGTGCTGGATTGCAAGGCCGAGTCCTGCCAGCGGGCGGTGGAGGGCGCGCCCTCGATCCAGGACCACCTCTGCCCGGGCTGCCGGGAGCATTTCGGCGAGCTGCGCCGGCTGTTGGACCTGGCCGGGGTGGACCACGCGGTCAATCCGCGGCTGGTGCGCGGCCTGGACTACTACGTGCGCACCACCTTCGAGGCGGTGGCCGGCGACCTGGGCGCGCAGAACGCCGTGGCCGGCGGCGGCCGCTACGACGGCCTGGTGGAGCGCCTGGGCGGTCCGGCCCAGGCCTGCATCGGCTTCGGGGCCGGCATCGAGCGCCTGGCGCTTTTGATCGACGACCGCCCGGAATGGCGGGCCGGCCCGGACCTGTTCATCGCCGCCATCGGACCCCAGGCCCGGGACTGGGCCTTCGCCCAGGCCCAGGAAATGCGCGCCCACGGGGTCTGGGTGGAGATGAGCGGCGAGGACAAGAGCCTCAAGGCCCAGATGCGCCGGGCCGACAAACTGGGCGCGGCCCGGGTGCTGGTCCTGGGCGAAAGCGAGCTGGCGGCGGGAACGGCCAACCTCAAGGACATGCTGGGCCAGGGCGGCCAGAGCCCGGTCAGCCTGTCCGACCTGGGACGGACGATCTTCCCCCGCCGATACAATCAGTGATTCCTTTTTCTTAAATATTTCACCGCCGCCGCAAAGAGCTTGCCAAGCCCGGCCGGCGATGACAGGATGACGCCAGACGATCCACGCCCGGGGCCAAGACGGCCGACCGCGGCAGGACTTAGGAGTTCCCAAGTGTCCGCACAATTTATCACCGAAATCAAACGCACCCACGGCTGCGGCGAGTTGACCCAGGCGATGGTCGGGGCCGAGGTGGTGCTGATGGGCTGGGGCATGCGCCGCCGCGACCACGGCGGCCTGATCTTCGTGGACCTGCGTGACCGCACTGGCATCTGCCAGGTGGTCTTCAACCCCGAGCACGCCGGCGGCTCCCACGAGGCGGCCCACGCCATCCGCAGCGAATACTGCCTGGCGCTCAGGGGCAAGGTTCGCCCCCGACCCGAGGGCCAGGAGAACGAGAAGCTCGCCACCGGCTGGATCGAGGTCTTCGTGGAGGAGTTCGAGATCCTCAACCCCAGCCAGACTCCGCCCTTCATGCTGGAGGAG
>JAIUYB010000283.1 GCA_020216625.1 Desulfarculus sp. | reverse complement strand
TTTCATCCCCCTGGCCGAGGAGACCGGGCTGATAGTGCCCATCGGCGGGTGGGTGCTGCGCCGCGCCTGTCAGCAGGCCAGGGTTTGGCTGGACCAGGGCCATCGGGACCTGGTGGTGGCGGTGAACCTCTCGGCCCGTCAACTGCGCCACGCCTCGCTGGCCGCCACGGTGGAATCAGCCCTGAGCGACAGCGGTCTGTCGCCGGCCAATCTGGAGCTGGAGCTGACCGAGAGCGCCTTGATGATCAATGTCGAGCGGGCGGTGGCCCTGTTGCAAAGCCTGGCCCGAATGGGTCTGCGGCTGGTGCTGGACGACTTCGGCACCGGCTACTCCTCGCTCTACTATCTCAAGCACTTCCCCCTCCAGGCGCTCAAGATAGACCAGCACTTCGTGGCCGATATCTTCAACGACCCCGACGACGCGGCCATCGTCCAGGCCGTCATCTCCATGGCCCGCAGCCTCAAGCTGGGGGTGGTGGCCGAAGGCGTGGAAACCGCGCCCCAGCGGGACTTTCTCTTGGCGCGCGGCTGCCACGAGATGCAGGGCTATCTGTTCAGCCGGCCGCTGCCGGCCCAGGAGTTCCAGCTCCTGTTGGACCGCGAGCGAAACCCGTCCGCCCCGGCCAATCCCTGGGCCGCCCCCGACGCGCCCCAGCCGGACCCCTTGGCGGCTGGATCCTAGCAAGTCACGGGCGCGTTCACGCGGCCTGGTCGCCAACCCGAGGCTTGACCCGCGGACGAGGGACCCTGCTCAGGATTGGGGCGGCTGGGCCAGGCGCTGGGCCACGGCCTGGCGCAGGTCCTGGCGCAGGCGACGGCTCAGCTCGGACATGGCCTGGCTCATCCCCTGGGCCAGGGCCGGGGCGCTGGCCTCGGTCATGGCCGCCTCCTGGCGGTAGACCCGCTGGAAGACCAAACGGCGCGGCAGGTCCGGATAATCCTGGTCCAACAGGCTGGCGCTGATCTCCACCACCGCCCGGGGGCCCCCCTGCCCGTCCACCTCCAGGAACTCGCGCACCCCGCCCTGGAGCCGGAAGCGGGCCGGAGCGGGCTGGCGGTGGGAGAAGACCCCGGCGAAGACGCCGGACCCGACCAGGTCGCGCGCGAGGTAGTCGGTGACCAGGTCGGCCGGGTTGGCCCGCCAGCGGTGGTAGTTGTAGGGCTGGCGGCGGTAGTCGTCGGGCCGGTAGATCATGGCCTGGCCGGAATAATCGGCGGCCAGGCTGAAACGCTCCACCATCAGGCCCACCGGCAGGGCGGCCGCCTCTCCGGCCTGGGGCGGCGGATACTCCAGGGTGTATTGCTCCACCATCACCGCCGGGCGCTGGTTAAAACCCAGGCAGCCGCCGGCCCCCAAGGCCAGCGCCAGGGGCAGGCTCGCCAGGAGAATCGATCCCACCCCGCCCACGAACCAGCGGCCAATCCAGGCCAAGACGCGCATCGGCTCCCTACCTCCCCGGCCCCGGCGCGACCATCTGGCCTCGCGACGCCGGCGGCTGGCTGAAGATGATGTCCGAGGGGCTGGCGTCCAGCCGCTCCAGAAGGCGCTCCATGATGGTGGCCGAGCGGCGCAGATCCTCGGCCGCGCCCACCACGTCCAGGCTGACCTGGGCCAGGCTGGATTGGGCCTGGCCCACCAGGGACCCGGTCTGACGGCGCAGCTCCACCAGGGTCTGGCTGGCCTCGTTTTGGGTCTGGGCCAGGTCCAGGGGGCGCACCTTCTCGCGCAGCTCGGCCAAGAGCAGCCGGGCCTCGTTGGCGGCGGCCTTGGCCTCGGCCACCACCGCCTCGGGCTTGCCGCTGGCCAGGTAGCGGTCCACCCTTCCGGTGATGCTGGCCAGGTTGGCGGCGGCCTTGTCCAGGTTGGCCACCGTGGCCTTGATCTCCGACCCGGCCACCAGATGGCGGGCTCCGACCAGGGCCTGCTCCAGCTCGTCCGCCAGTTTCTTGAAATCGATGAGCCGCACCTGCTGCACCACCTCCTCGGCCACGGTCAGAATCTGGCTGATCTCCGAGGGGCGCGAGGGGATGATGGGATACTCGCTGGCGAAGGTGATGGGCGGGGTCTGGTCGGCGGCGCCGGGCCGGCGCTGGTCCAGCTCCACATAGGCGATGCCGGTGATGCCGACCATCTTGAGGCTGGCCACCATGGTCTGCTCGATCTGGCCCTTGAAGACGATGTCCATCACCACCTCGATCAGGGTGTTGTCCGGGGCCACCCGGATGGCCTTGACCCGGCCCACCTCCACGCCGCGGTACTTGACCACCGAGTCCATCTGGAGGCCCTGCACCGATTCGGAGAAATAGGTGGCATAGGTGGTGGAGCCCTTGAGATAGTTGCTGGCCCCCAGCCAGATCAGGCCGGAGACCATCAGGAGAACCCCCACCAGGACGAAGAGTCCCACCTTGAATTTCGAGGCTTTTCGCGTCATGCCTATGCTTTCGCAAACACCAGCGTCGAGGGTTAGGATACTACATCGCCCGGGCGCGGGGGAATCGTCGCCGCCCGCCGGTCTCAGGCCCGGGGCTGGCGCAGGAAGAACTCCCGCACCCGGGGGTCCGGACTGTGGTCCCGGAGGTCGCGGGGTTCGCCTATGGCGATCACCCCCTGGGCGGACTTGTCCAGCACCACCACCCGGCGGGCGATGGCGAAAATGCTGGCCAGCTCGTGGCTGACGATGACCATGGTGGTGCCCAGGCCCTGGTTGATCTTCAGGATCAGCCGGTCCAGCTCGGCGCTGGTCACCGGGTCCAGGCCGGCCGAGGGCTCGTCGAAGAACAGCACCACCGGGTCCAGGGCCATGGCCCGGGCCAGGCCGGCCCTTTTCTTCATGCCGCCGCTGATTTCGCTGGGCAGGTGGTTGTCATAGCCGGCCAGGCCCACCATGGCCAGTTTGGCCCGGGCCAGCTCCAGGGCCAGCTCCCGGGGCAGGTCGGTGAAATCGATCAGCGGCAGGGAGACGTTCTCCAACAGGGTCATGGAGCCGAACAGGGCCGAGGACTGAAAAAGCACCCCGATGCTCTGGTGGACCCGCGCCAGTTCGTCCTCCGAGGCCGACTCGATGTCCACCCCCCGCACCAGCACCCGGCCGCCCAGGGGAGGGTTGAGGCCGATCATGTGCTTGAGCAGGGTGGACTTGCCGCAGCCGCTGCCGCCGACGATCACCAGGATCTCGCCGCGCTCCACGGTGAAGTCCACATCCTTCAGGATCACCGACTCGCCATAGCCGGCGACCAGGTTTTCCACCCGGATGACGGGATCGGCCATGGCCCCCTACCAGTAGTGCAGCACGATGGCGAAGATGCTGTCGGCCACGATGATCAAAAACATCGCCGCCACCACCGCGCTGGTGGTGGCCTGGCCCACGGCCTGGGCCCCGCCCCGCACCATGAAGCCCCGCTGGCAACCGATGCCGGCGATCAACAGGGCGAAGACCGCGCTTTTGACCAGGCTGGTGACGATGTCGTTGGGATTGATGGATTTGAGCGTCTGGTTGATGTAGGACTGGGCGGTGAGCCCCATGCCGGTGACTCCCACCGCCAGGCCGCCGGTGATGGCCAGCAGGTCGGCGAACAGAGTCAACAGCGGCACCATCAACACCGCGGCCAGCACCTTGGGCAGGGCCAGGAAGACCAGGGGGTCGTAGCCCATCACCACCAGGGCGTCCACCTCCTCGTTGACCTTCATGGTGCCGATCTCGGCGGCGAAGGCCGAGCCCGAGCGCCCGGCCACCAGCACCGCGGTCATGATCGGCCCCAGCTCCTTGACCATGGCCAGGGCCACCAGGTTGGCCACGTAGATGTTGGCGCCGAAGGACTGCAACTGAAGGAACGACATGAAGGCCATGATCAGGCCCAGGAGAAAGCTGATCAATCCCACGATGGGCAGGCCGTTGACTCCCACCTGCTCCATGTAGAAAAAAACCTCGTTCCAGCGCACCAGGCGCGGATTGCGCAGGGCCCGCGCGCCCCCGGCCAGCAGGTCGCCCAGGAAACCCACCACTTGGTAAAAATCCTGGCTAAGCTCCAGCCAGGCCCCGCCCAGGACCTCCAGCGGGTTGCCCCGACGCTGATCGCCGATCAGGGGCGGCTTGGCCAGCTCCTCCGGACGCAGCAGATCCTTGATGCCCTGGGCGCCGGCCTCCAGACCGCGATATTCCACCACCACCCCGCGCTGGGCGGCCTGGGCCTCCAGGCGGACCAGGGCCAGGGCCCCGGCGCTGTCCAGATAGTCAACCCCGCTCAAGTCCAGGAGCAGCTCGCGCAGTCCCTCCCGGCCCAGGGCCAGGGCCAGGCCCCGGGTGAGGTCGTTGAACTCGGCCAACCCCAGCCGACCGCTGAGAGCCAGCTCCAGCCGGTCCGGGGCGGGGACGGTTTGGGTCAGACAGAAGCCCTCCT
>JAIUYB010000282.1 GCA_020216625.1 Desulfarculus sp. | reverse complement strand
GGGCTGGCGGGTCAGCATGGCCGTCATCGGCGCCGCCACCCTGATCTGGTCGGGCCTGATCTGGCTTCTGGTGCGCAACCGCCCAAGCGAGCTGGGTTTCGCCGATCCCGAGGGGCTCACCGCCCCGGCCGGGGAGGAGGTGGGCATGTGGGAAGGGACCAGGTTGGTGCTGAGCACCGCCGCCTTCTGGCCCCTGGCCCTGTGGTTCACCGCCAGCGCCGGCATCTTCTTCAGCTTCGGCGGGCTGTGGGGCGGCCCCTTCCTGATGCAGGTCCACGGACTCAGCAAGACCCAGGCCGGCGGGGTGCTCTCCATGCTGGCGGTGGGCATGATCGCCGGCAGTCTGGCCATCAGCGCCCTGGACCGCCGCCTGCTGGGCCGCCGCCGGCCGGTGCTCCAGGCCAGCAGCCTGATCATCCTGGGCCTTTGCCTGTGGCTGGCCCTCTGGCCTCGAACCATGAACCTGCCACTGCTCCATGTCTGGTGCCTGCTCTTTTCGGCCTTTGGCAACGCGGTGGGGGTGTTGGCCTTCGCCGCGGCCAAGGAGCTCTTCCC
Organism: Desulfarculus sp.; assembly: GCA_020216625.1. Lineage (GTDB taxonomy): Bacteria > Desulfobacterota > Desulfarculia > Desulfarculales > Desulfarculaceae > JACRDC01. The sequence continues at coordinate 3,860 of JAIUYB010000282.1, read as the reverse complement.
GGTGCACCTGTCCGGCACCTCGGTGGGCCTGATCAACATGTTCCCCTTCGTGGGGGCCATGATCATGCAACCGCTGGTGGGCTGGCTGCTCCAGAGCCAGGGCGGCGCGCAGGGCGTGTACTCGGTCCAGGCCTATTCCCACGCCTTCCTGGCCTACGTGGGCGCGGCGGCGGCGGCCTTCATCGGGGCCAGCCTGATCCGGGAAAACCGGCCCCGGACCTGAGCCCGGCCCCGCTGGAAGGTTGCAGGCTCGCCCAGGCGCGCGGCCTTCCGGAATCTTTGGCTCCGGGGGCGCGCCTATCGGCCACCGGAAGTCATGAACTGCGTTCAGTCCGGTTAGCCGGTATACTGTATCCACTTGCGACGCGTCGGCCCGCCGGGTTGCGCGTCCTATAACATGTTGATGTCCACCGATGATTGGCGATTGCGATGGGTCAGTTCAATCTCGACAAGATCTTCGCGCCCCGGGCGGTGGCGGTGGTGGGGGCCAGCGACCGCCCCGGCTCCATCGGCCGCGCGGTGCTGGAAAACATCATCGCCGGCGGTTTCGCCGGCCCCATCTATCCGGTGAACCCCACCCGGGACGAGATTCTGGGCCTGAGGTGTCGCCCCGATCTGGCCGCCATCGGGGCGCCGGTGGACCTGGCGGTGGTGGTCACCGCCATCGCCCGCGCCCCGGAGATCATCGCGACCTGCGGCCAACTGGGCATCTTCGGCGTCATCGTCATCAGCGGCGGCGGCAAGGAGGCCGGGCCCGAGGGCGAGGCGATCGAGCGGCGGATGCTGGCCGCGGCCCGGGCGCAGGGGGGGGGCATCCTGGGCGCCGAGTGCGGGGGGGCCCTGGCCAGCGGCGCCAAACTCAACGCCAGCTTCGCCCACCTGATGCCCACCCCCGGCTCCCTGGCCTTTGTCTCCCAGAGCGGGGCCACCTGCACCGCGGTCTTGGACTTCGCGGTGACGGTGGGCATCGGCTTCAGCCACTTTGTCAGCATCGGCTCGATGCTGGACGTGGACTTCGGCGACCTGATCGACTACCTGGGCGATGATCCCAACACCAGCGCCATCCTGCTCTACATGGAGTCGGTGACCAACCACCGCAAGTTCTTGAGCGCGGCCCGGGCGGTGAGCCGGGTCAAGCCCATCGTGGCGCTCAAGGTGGGACGCTCGGCCGCCGGGGCCAAGGCCGCCAAGAGCCACACCGGGGCCATGGCCGGCGAGGACGCGGTCTTCGACGAGGCCTTCAGCCGGGCCGGCATCGTGCGGGTGGACACCGTGGGCGACCTTTTTGACTGCGCCGAGCTGATGGCCAAGCAGCCGCGGCCCAAGGGGCCGAACCTGGCCATCATCAGCAACGCCGGCGGCCCGGCGGTGATGGCCGCCGACTATCTGGCCAGCCACGGCATCGACCCGGTGGAGCCCAGCCCCCAGACCATCGCCAAGCTAAACGCCTTCCTGCCGCCCTTCTGGAGCAAGGGCAATCCCCTGGACATCCTGGGCGACGCCTCGCCCGAGACCTTCCAGCGGGTGGCCGAGGTCTGCCTCCAGGCCCCGGAGTTCGACGCCATCCTGGTGCTGACCACCCCCCAGGCCCAGTTCCCCTCCAGCGACAAGGCCCGCGCCCTGTGCCGCTCGCTCTGCAACTCCGAGGCCCCGGTCTTCACCTGCTGGCTGGGTGGCCAGGAGGTGCAGGAGAGCCGCGACTATTTCCGCCGGGCCGGCATCCCCACCTACGACACCCCCGAGAGGGCGGTGCAGGCCTTCCTCTATCTGTGGCAATACGAGCGCAACCTCCAGGCCCTGAACGAGCTGCCCTCCAACCTGCCCCGGCAACTGGTCTTCGACAAGGACTGGGCCGAGGCCATCGTGCGCCAGGCCCTGACCGAAGAGCGCGGCCTGCTCTCGGAGACCGAGTCCAAGAACCTGCTGGAAAGCTACGGCATCCCGGTGACCCCCACCCGCCGCGCGCCCAGCGCCCAGGAGGCGGCGGTCCAGGCGGCCCAGATGGGCTTTCCGGTGGTGCTGAAGCTGGACAGCCCGGACATCACCCACAAGTCCGACGCCGGCGGGGTGGAGCTGAACCTGGCCAGCGCGGAGGAGGTGCGCCGGGCCTTCGACCGCATCATGGCCAGCGCCCGGCGCTACGACCCCCAGGCCCGCCTGCGCGGGGTCACCGTCCAACCCATGGTCCGCCGCCAGGGGGTGGAGCTGATCCTGGGGGCCAAAAAAGACCCCGGCTTCGGCCCGGTGATCCTCTTTGGCATGGGCGGCCTGGCCGCCGAGGTGATGGGCGACCGGGCCATCGGCCTGCCACCCCTGAACCGCCTCCTGGCCCGGCGCATGATCGAGCGCACCAAGGTCAGCCGCCTGTTGGCGGGCTACCGCAATCTGCCCGCCACCGACCTCACCCTGCTGGAAGAGGTCCTGGTGCGGCTGTCGCAACTGGTGGTGGATCGCCCGGAGATCGTGGAACTGGACATCAACCCCCTGCTGACCCATGAGAAGGGCTGCATCGCCCTGGACGCCCGGGTGATGGTGGAGCCCTCGCCGCTGGCCTCGCCCCTGCACCTGGTGATCAGCCCCTATCCGGCCCAATTCGAGCGCCACCTGGTGACCCGCTCCGGCCTGGGCGTCTTTGTGCGCCCCATCCGCCCCGAGGACGGCCAGGGCATGGCCGACCTGTTCAGGGCCTTCAGCCCCCGCACCATCTGGCTGCGCTTCGGCCAGGCCCTGACCCAGATGCCGCCCGACCGCCTGGCCCGCTACACCCAGATCGACTACGACCGCGAGATGGCCCTGGTGGTCCTGGCCGAGGACGGCCGCGAGCACGAACTGCTGGGCGTGGGCCGGGTGGTGGGCGAGCCCGGGCGGGAGACGGCCGAGCTGGGCCTCAGCGTGGCCGACGCCTGGCAGGGCCAAGGCATCGGCCGCGAGCTTTTCGCCAGCCTGGTGGAAGTGGCCCGGGCCAGGGGCTTCCAGCGGGTGGAGGGTCTGGTCAGCCCGGACAACGCGGTGATGCTGGGCATGGTCCGGCGCCGGGGTGGGAGCCTGGAGCTCCGGCCCGACGGCTGGCTGCGGGGCGTCATCGACCTGACCTGACCCGCTGATCCAAGGGCGAAGCATGGCCTGGCGATGGTTGGGTGGGGCGTGGTCGGGGCCCCCAGGGGCCGCGATGCGGGCGCGAACGGCGGGCCAAAAAATTAATCGCCAGGTTTCACCTGATGTTATATGGTGAGCCATGGACGAGGACGCCCGCAAGCCCGGTCCTGCCAGCCCCGAATCCCAGGCGCGACCCGATCGGCGCCAGGGCCAAGCCTCGCTCCCGAGCCCCCTGACCTGGCCTTTCACCGCCCCACCCGGCGCGACCGACGTCATCCTGGGCACGGTCTGGAGCGCCCTGGAGGCCAGCCCTCTGTGGGTGGTGCTCACCACCCTGGATGAAGGGCGTTACCTGCGGGTGAACCGCTCCTTCCTGGACGCCCTCGGCTACCGCAGCGAGGAGGTCGTCGGCCGCACCGCGTTGGAGCTGGGGGTCTGGGCCGATCTCGCCACCCGGGAGGAGGTGCTGCGCCGCCTGCGGCGCGACGGCAAGGTGCTGGGCCTGGAGGTCGCCCGCCGGGCCAGGGATGGCCGCATCATCCCCACCCTCTACTCCGGACACCTGATTCCCGGCCAGGGCGGCCTGTGCCTGCTGTCGCTGTCCCTGGACATCAGCCAACAACGGGCTTCGGCCGAGGAGCTCAGGCAGAGCGAGCGGCGTTTCCGCCACCTGTTCGAGGAAGCCCCCCTGGCCTACCAATCGCTGGACGCCGACGGCTGCTTCGTCGAGGTCAACCGAGCCTGGCTCAAGGCCCTGGGTTACC
>JAIUYB010000281.1 GCA_020216625.1 Desulfarculus sp. | reverse complement strand
ATCTGATGATCGGTCTGCGCCAGGCCCGCCTGGAAGGCCAGCCCCTGCCGGAATTGATCCTGGACGTGACCCGCGTGCCGGAGCTCAACCGTCTTGAGCTGACGGGCGAACGCCCCTTCCTGGGCGCGGCGGTGACCTTCCGCCGGTTGGAGACCGACCCCGAGGTGGCGCGACTCTACCCCTTGCTGGCCAAGGCCGCCTCCATGGTGGGCTCGGTGCAGGTGCGCCAGACCGGCACCATCGGCGGCAACGCGGCCAACTCCTCGCCGGCGGCCGATGGCGTCAGCGCCATCACCGCCCTGGGTGCGGTGGCGATCCTGGAATCGCCTCGCGGCCGGCGCGAAATGCCCCTCAGCGAGTTGATCACCGCCCCCAACCAAAACCTCCTGGCCGAGGACGAGTTGATCGTGGGCTTCTGGCTGGACCGGCTGCCGAACGGCACGGGCCAAGCGTTCAGCAAGGTGGGCCGCCGCCAGGCGGTGGCCATCGCCCGCCTCAACGTTGCCGCGGCCGTGTCCCGAGACCTGAGCGAGGTTCGCCTCTCGGTGGGGGCCTGCTTCCCCTCCCCCCGGCGGCTGACGATGGTGGAGGAACTGGTCAAGGCCGGTGAGCCCGGCCCGGATCTGTGGCAAAAGGCCGGGCGGGCGGCGGCCGCCAACTTCACCGACGTCTGCGGTTGGCGGGCCTCGGCGGCCTACAAGGTCGAGGCCATCGCCCGGGTGACGGCCCGGACCCTGGCCACGGCTTGGGCCCAAGCGGGAGGTGCGGCATGATCTTGGGAACCAGCCCCCTGCGCGTCGGCTCCTTGGAGCGGGTGTTGGGAGCCACTCGTTTTGGGGTCGATCAGGGTCAGGCCGGCGACCTGCACCTGGCCTGCGTGCGGGTCCACCAAGCCCCGGCCTGGATCGAGGCCATCGACCCCACCCCGGCCCTGGCCCTGCCGGGAGTGGTGCGAGTCTTCACCGCCGCCGACATTCCCGGCGTCAACCGCCTGGGCATCATCCCGGTGAGCAAGGACCAGGAATTCCTGGTCGAGGAGCTGGTGCGCTGTCCGGGCCAGGCGGTGGCCCTGGTGGCGGCCGAGACGCCAGAGGCGGCCCGGGCCGGAGCCCGGGCGGTGGTGGTCAAGCTCAATGGCGCGCCTGGCGTGTACGACATGGCCGAGGCCCTGGCCGAGGGCGCGCCGTTGGTTTTCCCGGGCCGCGAACAAGGCAATCTGCTGGACCTCCGGGTGGTGAAGCGCGGCGATGTGGAGGCGGCGCTCAAAGCTTCGGCGGTGGTGGTGGAGGCCGAGTACACCACCAGCATGATCGAGCACGCCTACCTGGAGACCGAGGGAGGCCGGGCCTGGTGGGAGGACGGCAAGCTCCATGTCATGGCCTGCACCCAGAATCCCCACTACGACCGCGACGACCTGGTGCGCTTCCTGGGCCTCAAGGCCGATGAGCTGGTGGTGATCCAGGCCGAGACCGGAGGCGGTTTCGGCGGCAAGCTGGATGTCTCGGTGCAGCCCTATTTGGCCCTGGCGTCCTGGCATCTCAAACGCCCGGTGCGCATGGTCTACACCCGGGAGGAGTCCTTCCTGGCCACCGGCAAGCGCCACCCCTTCCGGATGCGCTACGTCAGCGGGGCCGACGAGCGGGGACGTCTGACCGCGGTCAAGGCCGAGCTGCTGGCCGACACCGGGGCCTTCGCCTCCTACGGCCTGGCGGTCTGCACGCGCGCGGCGGTCCACGCCGCCGGGCCCTACCAGGTGCCCAACGTGGACGTGGTCAGCCGCATGGCCTACACCAACAACGTCTGGACCGGAGCCATGCGCGGCTTCGGGGTGCCCCAGGTGGCCCTGGCCCACGAAGGCCAGATGGACGCCCTGGCCGACGCCCTGGGCCTGGACCGCCTGGAGATAAGGCGTGTCAACGCCCTACGCCCCGGCCAGGCCACCATCACCGGCCAGGTGCTCCACGGCGGGGTTGGCCTGGTTCAATGCCTGGATAAGATCGAGCCCATCTTCCGCGCCTGGCAGGCCAAGGTCAAAAGCGACGACCGCTTCGCCGAGGGCGTCGGCCTGGGGGCGATGTACTACGGCATCGGCAACACCGGGGTCAGCAACCCCAGCACCGCTCAGATCGAGTGGACCGCCGACGGCCGCCTGGTGCTCTACACCGGGGTGGCCGACATCGGCCAGGGCTCGGACACCGTCCTGCGCCAGTTGGCCGCCGCCCGCCTGGGAGTGCGCCTGGAGGAAATCGACCTGGTGCGCGGCGACACCAGCCGCACCACCAACGCCGGAGCCACCAGCGCCAGCCGCCAGACCTACATCAGCGGCAACGCGGTGATGGCCGCGGCCGAGAACCTGGAGGCCCTGATCCTGGGCGAGGCCCGCAAGATGATGGGCGCGCGCCACCAGGAGCTGGAGTTGGAGGGCGGCATGGTCTGCGTCAAGGGCAGCCGGGAGCTGGCCCTGAGCGTGGCCGAGGTGGTCAAGCGCTTGGCCAGGCAGGGCCGTCCCGCCCGGGGCGAGGGCGGCTTCGACCCCCACACCGTGGCGCTCAAACCCGACACCGGCCAGGGCAAACCCTACGCCGCCTACGCCTGGGCCGCCCAATGCGCGTTGGTGGAAGTCGATCAGGATTCGGGCATGGTGCGGGTCAAGGAGATCGCCGCCGCCCATGACGTGGGGCGGGCCATCAACCCCAAGTCGGTGCTGGGCCAGATCTGCGGCGGGGTGATGATGGGCCTGGGCCTGGCGCTGATGGAGGAATTCCATCCCGGCAAGACCAGCAACTTCGAGGATTATCACATCCCCACCGCGGCCGACGCCCCGCGCATCACCCCCCTGATCGTGGAGGAGCCCGAGGCCACCGGCCCCTACGGGGCCAAGGGCGTGGGCGAGCCCGCCCTGATTCCCACCGCGCCGGCCCTGGCCGCGGCGGTGGGCCAGGCCTTGGGCCAGCCCATGCGCCACTTGCCCATCTCCCTGGAGAGGGTGATGGAGGCCCTGGCGGGAGCCGGGGCGAAGGACCAGCCATGTTGATCGACCATGAAAAATGCAACGGCTGCGGGACCTGCGCCAAGGACTGCCCGGTGGCGGTCATCACCATCATCGACAAGAAGGCCCACATCGGCGCCGACTGTGTGGAGTGCCGCACCTGCTTCAAGGTCTGCCCCCGGGGCGCGGTGATCGACGAGCTCCAGCCGGTGGCGGGGGCCATCGTCTGCGAGACCTGTCCGGTGCGCTGCCAGATTCCCCCGGAACGCAAGGGAGCCTGCGGCCGCTTCCTGAACCACGACGGCCACCTCTGGCGCGACCGGCCGCTGTTGTCCTATGAGTCGGTGCGCCCCTCCCTGGCCCCGACCCCCGAACCGGCCATCCGCACCCCCCTCATCACCGCCATCGGGGCCGGCGGCACCTATCCCGACTACGTGCCCGCGCCCTACATCGTGCAGGACCAGCGCCAGGGCGTGGACGTGGTGACGGTGGTCACCGAGGTGCCCCTGTCCTACTCCGGGCTAAAGCTCAAGATCGACACCGATCAGCCCGTGGGCCACGAGGGCGCGGCCGTCACCTATCAGGGCCGGGTGGTGGGCATGGTGGAGACCGAGGAGTACGGCTCCAAGATCCTGGCCATCGGCGGGGTCAACCGCCTGACCGGCAAGCACGGCTTCGCCGCCGCCCGGGCGGTGGCCGCCCTGGCCAACCGCGAGGCCCTGGAACTGAAGGTCAAGGACGGCGCGAAACTCCGGGTCCAGGTGGGACAGCCGCCGGAGATCGACGGCAAGGTCATCGCCAAGATGCGGGTGGGCTGCGGCTCGGCCACGGCCGGGCTCTTCGCCACCTTCTTCAAGCAGGCGGTGGACGAGGTGATCGTGCTGGATCAGCACGTCACCAGCCTTTTCACCCACCACGCCGCCGGCCGCTGCCTGGGACTCACCCCCCTGGGTCTCAAGCTCCGCTTCAAGCCCTCCACCCCCGGGCGCTATTTCGGCACCCACGGCGCGGGCTGGGGCGGCACCGACATCCTCAACCCCCTGGACGTGATCGAGAGCATCGACCCCGGCCAGACCCCGGTGGGCGCCCGGCTGCTGGTCACCGAGACCACCGGCCAGAACGCGGCCATGTTCGTGCTGGACGAGAACCATGTCTTCCAGCCGGTGGAGCTCAGCCAGGCGGCCAGGGACGCGGTGGCGGCCATCGCCGAGAGCTGCGAGCCCTCGCGGGTCAGCGCGGTCTACGTGGCCGGAGTGGGCGGATCGGCCCGAGGCGGAGTGGCGCGTTATCCCCTGCGGCTCACCCGGGCGGTGCACGCCGGCCGGGCCAACCTGACCTGCGGCGGGGCCCCGGTCTTCGTCATGCCCGGGGGCGGCATCACCTTCTACGTGGACGTTGAGCAGGTGCTGGCCGGCTCTTTCACCTGGGTGCCGACC
>JAIUYB010000280.1 GCA_020216625.1 Desulfarculus sp. | reverse complement strand
CCTTCCAACCCCACCGCTCCAAGCCACTTATATAATGATATAAACCTGTTAAGGCGAACTCTCACTGCAATTGCCGCGCATCGGCCTCCTACGATCGACTGGCACTAAGAACGGGAGGGTTACATCACCTCTCCCGCGAAAGTTACTCGCTTACCAAGGTGTCCGCAAAACCTGGGCAGGATCAACCCCGTTTCCGGCCCGTCAGCGCAACCAATCTTGGCGGTTGGGCCAGCCTTTGAGAGTGGTTGGAATATGTGGTCCAAGTTGGGAAATAGTGGTCCGACTGGTCGCCCCAGACCGTCCAGCCCCGGCGAGGTCCGCGGGCGAAGAGTTCGAGGTAGGGTCCAGTGGAGCAGGCTTCGATGATTTCGTAAAGTTCGTCGGGCTTGCGCGAGTGCTCCCGCTTCATGGTTTTGATGATGTTGACCTGCCTGCGCCCCGGTGCGAGCGTTCGGGCGTTTTTACCCCGCACACCGAAGAGAATCAGCTCGGTGGTGTTGCGGAAATAGAAACCCACCCCCCGACCATCCGGTCCACCGTCTTTTCTGATTTTGTGCCAGACTAGGTTGGTTTTGTACTCAAAGCCCCAGGCCGCCATCACCCGCAGCCCCTCGGGCAGCAGCGCGTTGGGCACCCACAGATACAAATGGGACGTCTCCCGCGCCAAGTCTCGCACCGGCAGGCTCTGGATATCTTCCAGCTTCATGGTGCCATAGCGCGCGAGTCGCTTGTGCTCCGGGGCCATCTTGCCGGTCCGGTTCTGGAACTGCCAGGGCGGATCGGCTAGGACGACGCCGAAGGTCTGGCCCGCAGTCTTTTCCAGGAGATCCTTAGTGGCTTCCAACATTTTTAGGATGCCCTTCCCAGTCAGCTATGATTTTGGGTGTGATGCCGAAGACTAGGACCGGACAACCTCCGTTACGGCCCGCCTCCAGTCTGGAAAGCAGCTTGCCCATATGAGTGGTGCTGGCGCCGTACTTATTTTTTATTCTTCGCACAGTCCCGTACCTGTCTTCGTATTCGCCCAGGGCGTTGAATACCGGGTCAAGGCTATTACTCCGGGTCAACAAGACTCCCAGTGAGATACGGCCGTATTCAAAAAAGGTTCGAAAAGCGAACAGGTCCCGGTCAAAGGTCTGGTCCTTACTGTTCCATTCAAGGTCAAAGGCTACCTTGCCCTTGAGGTAGTCTACCTTGTGGGTGTCGCTTTGAATTGTTTTCTCGTCCACCACGAGTTTAGCGGTGAGTTTGTCCTCCCGCCAACCTAGGGGCCGCATGATCTCCGAGACGATTCTGGGGATGCGGGATTCATTGCCGCCGGGCTCGATGATGTCCTGCACGGTGATACGCAATGCCCGCAACGCCCCGATTACTTCCTGAAATTCAGAGGGGAACTCATTGCACAGGATGGCTGCAGCGTGCCGGTAGTCGTGGATTTCGTAGAGTTGCTTAACGTCTTCTGGAAGGTAGTCGCGCCAAACCATCCCCGCCCCCATAGACAACATAGGTATAGCTTGAGGCCGGATTTTAGTCTATCCCTTTTTATGCTGAGGGGTCAACTCGGCTGCCAACCACCGGGCCGCTCCGATTGCTCGGAGCGGCCCGGTGCGTTCTCATCTCTGGCTGGCGACTAACCTACTAGGCCGGTTCGCTAGCCGCGCTCTCAGCCCTTGATGATGCGGGGGATCATCATGTGGTGGTGGGGGCAGATGGAGCGCGGGTTCTGGTAGGCGGCCTCGGTGAAGGCCACCATGTAATCGCGCAGGTCCCTGTACTTGACCACCTCGTCCACGAAGCCCCGGATGGCGCAGTAGCCGGGCCGGGACTTGTCGTAGTACTCCTGGGCCAGGGCGTTCATCTTGTCGATGACCGGCTGCAGGTCCTTGCCGGCGTCCTTCTCCTTGACCAGGCGGCGGGAGAAGCTGGCCGCCGCGGCGGTCTCGCCGTGCATGACGTAGATCTCGGTGGTGGGGGTGCCCAGGGTGAAGGCGTTGTGGTTGTTGGCGGTGGGGCCGCCCATCACGTAGTGGGCGGCGGCGGTGCCCTTGCGCAGCACCACCAGCATCTGGGGCACCTCGGTCTGCTCGATGGAGTAGATCAGGCTCTGGCCCAGGCCAAGGAGCTCGGCCTTCTCGGCGATGTCGCCCACGTCGATGCCGCTGGTGTCCTGGAACCAGATGATCGGCAGCCGGTCGCGACCGCAGAGGGTGACGAACTCGTTCATCTTGATCAGGCCCTCGCGGTAGAGCTTGCCGCCGATGCCCTGGTAGGCTCCCTCGGCGTAGGCCGGGTAGCCGGCGGGCAGGAAGCCCTGGCGGTTGGCGATGACGCCCACCGCCAGGCCGCTGATCTTGACCAGGCCGCAGTAGATCTCCGGGCCGTAGCCGGCGCGGAACTCCATGTGCTCGCTGCCGTCCACCAGACGGGCCAGGCACTCCTCGAAGTCGTAGGAGAGCTTCTGGTTGAAGGCCATCAGGGTGTAGAGGTCCTCGGCCGGGTAGGCCGGGGCCTTGGGCTCGTCCACGCGGAAGAAGTCCAGGTCGTAGGCCGGCATCTGGGCCATGTGCTTCTTGAGGGAGTCCAGCACGCCCTGCTCGGTGTCGTGGACCTCTTTGAAGAAGCCGGTGGCGTTGTAGTGGATGTTGATGGAGCCCGGGGGGACCTCCTTGAAGTGGCGGGTGGCCTCGATCAGCTGCTCGGCGCCCTCGACATCGAAGCCGCCCTTGGGGCTCATTCCGCCTACGATTCCGCCGCCGCCCACCGCGATGTTGCAGTCCTTGTGGGCGATGAGGTAGGTGGGGCTGATGCCCTGGTAGCCGCCGCCGGCCGGGTTGGTGCCGTAGATGCCGGCCAGGATCGGGATGCCCAGCTTCTCCAGCTCGGCGTGGCGGAAGAAGGTGGTGCCGTTGCCGCGGCGGTCGGCGTAGACCTCCTGCTGCTCGGTGAGCTTGACGCCCGAGCAGTTGACCAGCCAGACCAGGGGGATGTGCAGGCGCTTGGCCAGGTCGGTGATGCGCAGCTGGTTCTCGGCCTGACCGGCGATCCAGGCCCCGGCCATGACCTTGTTGTCAAAGCCGGCCACCACGCACCACTTGCCGCCGATCTTGGCCAGGCCGTCCACCACGCCGGTGGTGCCTTCCTCGTTCTGCTTGGGATTGTAGATGGTGTGCAGGGGGCGGAAGCTGCCCGGGTCCACCAGGTACTCGATGCGGTCCCAGATGGTCATCTGGCCGCGCTTGTGGACCATCTCCGCCGGCAGGCCGGCGTTTTTGACCCGCTCGATCTCGGCGGCGATCAGGGCCTCGACCTCCTCGATGGCCTGACGGTTGGCCAGGGCCTTTTCCTTTTTCTTGTCCGAGAGCGCCTTGCCGAAGGTCGGCATGTTCTTGAAGTAGGGATGCATGATCAATGCTCCTTGCATCGGCTGGACTGAATTTCCGACCACGGATGGGGTCGGCGTCCGCGTATCCCGGCAGCGTTAATCTAAAGTTGGGGCGGGGCTCATCTCCGCCCGCCGGGCGACCATCCCGGGAGGGCGGGGATGAACCCCGCCCCCACGAAACCAGATCAGGCTTCAGCTCACTTGAGGCCCAGCAGTTTGCGGGCGGTGATCCACTTGCAGATGTTGGCGCTGCCCTCGACCATGAAGTAGGTGGGGGCGTCGCGATAGTAACGGGCCACGGAGTATTCGGTGGAGTAGCCGTAGGCCCCCAGGATGCGCAGGGCGTAGTTGGCGCAGAGGTTGGCGGTCTCGCCGGACTTCCACTTGGCCATGGCCACTTCGAGGTTGTTGGACAGGTTGCCTTTGTCCTTCTGGACCGCGGCCTTGTAGACCAGCATCCGGGCGGCCTCGATCTCGATGGCCATCTGGGCGATCTGGTCCTGGATCATCTGGAAGGTGCCGATGGGCTTGCCGAACTGCTCGCGCTCCATGGCGTATTTGAGCACGGTGTCCAGGCATGCCTGGGCCAGGCCCACGCCGCCGGCCGCGGCCGATAGCCGGGTCTGGTCCAGGGAGCCGAAGACGATCTTGGCCCCATCGCCCACCTTGCCCAGCAGGTTCTCCTTGGGAACCTTGACGTTCTCCAGGTAGATCTCGCCGGTGGGGGAGCTGCGGGAGCCCATCTTGTCCAGGTCGGTCACGGTGACGCCCGGGGCCTGGTTGCCGTTATCGTCGCGCAGATCCACCACGAAGGCGCTCATGCCCTTGCTACCCGCGCTCTTGTCGGTGTAGGCGTAGTAGATCACGCACTTGGCGGTGGAGGCGTTGCTGATCCAGGTCTTGGAGCCGTTCAAGAGCCAGTGGTCGCCCTTGTCCTCGGCGGTGGACTTCAGGCTCATGACGTCGGAGCCGGCGTTGGGCTCGGTGATGCCGAAGCCGCCCATCCACTCGGCGCTGACCAGCTTGGAGATGTAGCGCTGCTTGGCGGCCTCGGTGCCAT
>JAIUYB010000279.1 GCA_020216625.1 Desulfarculus sp. | reverse complement strand
ACCGCTCCGGTCAATGATTGTCCGATGCTTCATCCTCGGCTATGCTGGAAGGCCTCGTCAAGTGCGGAAATTGGCAGATGATAGACTTTGCGGCGCTGTCCGCCAACTCCCATGAGCTGCTTGATTCGCCGCTGAATTGCCGCGCGCTTCTCCTCAAGCTGGTCCATTTCCAGGATCAGCTTGCGCAACTCATCGTCGCGTTCGGCCAGGGATTGGCCGGGTGGTGCGGCGGTACGGGGCAAGGCTATTTCCCCTCCACCACGTCGTCAAACCACTGGCGCGCCTCGACTGGGCAGTGCGTAATCCAAGAAATGAGGTCGGCTAAGGTCTCATGCCCAGACCAGTAGCGATCTCGCTGCGACTTCGGACCTATATCAACGCGAGCACCATAAATAAGGCGAATCAGGGCACTCGCCTTGACCCTGCAACGGGCATTCGCTTGTGCGGTCCGCCCAAGTATCATCTGATATTCTTCCTCGGACATTTCAATCATCTGCATTGTTCACCCCCACAGCGCGGCCCGGAAGTCCTCCCCGGCGGTGGCTCCCAGCGGTATGTGTTCCTCGCCGTCCCAGCCGTGCCGGGTCAGCAGGTCATTCAGGCACCAGGTGATGTTGGCCCAGGCTTCCCGGCGGCCGTCGTCCGGGGCCTGCCGTGTCAGTTCCTCAGCCACCAGCAGGGCCGAGTTGACCAGGGCCGGAGCCGACACGGTGTCACCAGCCCAATTCTTGGCCAGGGCAGCCTTCATGGCCTCTGCCTGGGCCACAAACTGCCGCCGGGCGCTGTTGCCCTCTAGATGGTGCCAAATGGTGTGCCGAGGCCGGCTCGGCCCCAGCACTTCATCCTCGGTCCCGATCCGGCCCCAGAGGTAGGCCACCTGGCGGCCGATGGCGTCGATGGCCTCGGCCACGGGGGCGGGCATGTCGTGGCCGGCTCGCTGGTAGGCAAGGGGCACGTGCTCAACCACGACGCCAACGAGCCTCAGGGCTAGGGCCTGGCGACGCCAGGAGCGGGAGGGTTGCCGCTTGGCTCCCATCAGGCCACCCCAGCCAGCATGGGTTGCACCGCGCCCATTATTCCGCTCCCGCAAACAACGGCATGGATGCCATCTGGGCTGACTGCAAGTTCTTGACGGCCTCGGCCCAGTAGCTTTCTTTCAACTCGACCCCGAGATACCTGCGGCCCATCTGGACGGCCTGGTATCCGGTTGACCCGATGCCGTTGAACGGGTCGAAAACCAGATCCCCGGGGTTGCTCCACAGGTGCAATCCCCGTGCGATGATATCCAGGCTCATCGGGCAAATGTGGCGTTCGTCGTTCTCGTGGCGGGCATTGATGGCGTTGAGGGTGTTGCCAAAGTCAATATCAGTCCAGACCGGCGATGCATACCGCCGCCACCGCTCATGGGACAGCACGCCACCGGCCGGGCCATTTTCGCCGTAAAACTCGGTAAGCCCGTTTGGATGGGCCACCGGCTCCTGGTTTTCCCCCGGCTTGCGGAACGCCAGCAGGTATTGAGGAATACCAGCCCGGCACATGGCCGAGTCCTTGCAAAGCTGCTTGTGCATCAGGCCCAGGGCCTTGGTGCGGGTGGCCTCGATCAACGGGTCTTTCCAGATGCAATGCTCGCTGTGCATGATGAACCCGTTCCGCTGGAAGGTGCGGATCAACTGGCCCCGGAAGTCCTTGAGCCCGATATACCCGTCTCGTTCCTTCATGGCCGGAAGATTCATGCAGTCCACGGCCACGATCCGGCCCGGCTTGGTAACGCGGAAAAGCTCGCGCACCAAGAAAATAAAGTGCCTGGCAAACGTGCTGTCGTCATGGGAGTTGCCCATGTCACGGATGCTGTTGGAGTAGGTGTACAGGCTCGCATATGGCGGGCTGAAAATCGTGAAATGAACGCTGTCGGGGTCCATCTCGCGGGTCACTTCCACGCAATCGCCAAGGACCACTTTCCACCCTTGTCCCTCGGCCACCTCGACCCGATAAGCCATTTCCTGCCGGCTGTTTATGCCTAGCTCAGACTTGGTTATGTCCGCCATGTGTCTCACCATTTCTTGGCGCATGCGGATGGCATCCGCCTCTTTGCGTTTGATGTTGGCCACAACGTCGCCCTCGGCCGTGGACGTGACAATGTGGACGTTGACCGGCTGGGTTTGCCCGAATCGCCAGCATCGCCGGATGGCTTGGTACGTGGCCTCATAGCTATCGCTCAGCCCGACAAAAACCATGTCAGCGCAATGCTGAAGGTTTAACCCAAACCCAAAAATAGATGGCTTGCTAATCAGCCTCTTCACCGAGCCAGACAAAAATCCGAGCACTGATTCTTCTTTGTGCTCAACGATATCCGCCCCTTTTACTTCGACCGCATCATCCACGGCCCTGGTTAGCGCGGCGCTTTCATCGTTCAGATCGCACCAAACCAACCACGGGGCATCCTTGCTGTTGGCGATTTCCGCAGCCTTGGCCACGCGGGCGTCCATGCTTTGCCGACGGGCGGCGCGGCGCTCTTGCAGCCCCTTTGGCTTGAAGTCGAAAAGCTGCCCGGGGACGGCGACCTCGGCCGAAACCTCGTGGTAGACGATGTTCAGGGGCGGAAGGTTGTACCCATCATCGCTGAATCCGATATCGCTGGGCTTGTTTATCATCACCGCCCACGAACAAAGCCACCGCCAAAACTCGGATTGCGCGTGGCCCTTGAGCCGCCACTTTTGGGTGTCTCCACCGTCATGGATAAAGAACATCGCCAACATCTCGGACTTTTTCATGACCCCCAGGAACTCGGCATGGTTGCCAATCTCCATGTAGTCATTGGGCGCCGGGGTGGCGGAGCTCGCCAGTCGGTAGGCTATGCCGGCGCCGAAGTCCGTAATGGCTTGGCGCAAGGGTCCGTTACCCTTGAGGATGCTGCTCTCGTCACATGCCAATCCGCCCAGCGATTCCGGGTAAAAGTTGCCCAGCATTTCATAGTTGGCGACGTTGACCCCTGGCCGCATGTCGGCCGCACTACGGCAGACAGCCACGGGGATGCCAAACTTTGGGCCTTCGTTCCGGGCGAATTGCTGGGATACCGCCAGGGGGGCCAGTATTAAAACTGGTTGCTCCGTATGCGCGGCCACCAACCGCGCCCACTCCAATTGCATCGGGCCTTTCCCTAGCCCGGTGTCTGCCCAAATTGCCGCGCGGCCACGGCGGATCGCCCACCGGGTTATCGCGGCCTGAAACGGGAACAGTTTGGGGTTTAGCTTGCACGGGTCCACGTCGAACCCGCTGGGGTTGTCAATTGGCATTTTGGTTGCCAAGAAGTCGAGATACCCGCCCGCCATCTACGCCACCCTCCCCACCGCGGCGAACGCCGCTACCATTTCCTTGCTGGTCACTCGCACCGCTCCAGCGTGAAATGCCTTCTCGAACATCCGCCCCTTGAGATCGTAATGCGGATGTCGGGGATGGTCCTGAAACCACTCCCGGCGAAGGCCGATGCTGGCTGCGAAGCGGTGCAAGGCCTCAACATCGCCAGGGCAGGCCAAGTGGATGCCGTCGGATATGATCACGCCACCTCCCTCACCGCCTGCGCGGCGTTGGCGCGGGCCAGGGCCGCCGCGATGGGTGGACAAACAGAGTTGCCACAGAGCCGCACCTGGGCGGTCTTTGGCAGGCTCAGGCCCTGGGCCGGATCGTCGCCGATGATGTAGGAGTCCGGGAAGCCCTGGGCGCGGAACAGCTCCCGGGGTTGGAGCATGCGCAGGCCGATATCGGCGATCACGTAGGGCTGGCCCTGGACCAGCACCGTCACCAAGCCCATGCGGTCCCTGGCGGTCACCGTGGCGGCCGGATTCTGGAGAGCCTGACCCACCCCCTGGCCGTAGTATTTGATCAGCAGGGCACGCACCTCGGCGGCATGGGTGCCACCAGCGGTGCAGGTGGGTGCGGGTTGGCGCAGGTCCTGGCCGTCCTTGCAGGTGCCCCGCAACTTGCACAGGTGCGAGGTGACCAGGCTGTGATGGTCAACGCCGGTGATCGTGCCGATGGGTTGGGGCAGGGGCGAGCCCACCACTCCGCCGTAGTGTTTGGCCAAGAAAGCCGCGCAAAGGGCTTGGTGGTTTTCGGCCAGGAGGGTTCCCCAGGGGCGATCCACGGTCACCGGCTTGCCTCCATAGGCCGGACCGCCGGCCCCGGCCAGAAAGGCGCTGACCAGAGCGTGCTTCGCGCCGCCGGCCACCACCGTGCCAAGGGGCTTGTCCAGGCCTGGCACCCTGGGTGCCTGGCCCTCGCGTTCGCCGTAGCCGGTCTGGATTAGGGTGGGAGCCACTAGGGCAGTGTCTCCCTTGGCCGTGATGGTGGCCATGGGCTCGCCAGCCCCGCGCGGGCGTGATTGCCCGGCCCGGCCGCCCACGCCAGTCAGGACCGGCGACAGCAGCGCGAAGTGCCCGCCCTTGACC
>JAIUYB010000278.1 GCA_020216625.1 Desulfarculus sp. | reverse complement strand
CGGCCTTGGTCTTGGCCCACGCCCAGCGGCCGCTGACCGTGGCCACGGTCTTCTGGATCGTGGTGGCCCTGGTGGCGGCCCGCAGCGCGGCCATGATCATGAACCGCATCGCCGACCGGCGCTTCGACGCCCTGAACCCCCGCACCGCCGGCCGCCCCCTGGTCACCGGCCGGGTGAGCGCCCTCCAGGCCTGGCTATGGCTGGCGGCGGCTTGCGGGCTGTTGGTGCTGGCGGCGGCCATGCTCAATCCCCTGTGCCTGGCGCTGTCGCCGGTGGCCCTGGCCTGGGTGCTGGGCTATAGCTTCACCAAGCGTTTCACCGCTCTGTGCCATGTCTGGCTGGGGATGGCCACCGCCCTGGCGCCCTTGGGGGCCTGGCTGGCGGTCACTGGCCGCTGGGACTGGGGCGCCCTGGCCCTGGCCCTGGCCTGCACCGGCTGGGTGGCCGGCTTCGACGTGATCTACGCCTGCCAGGACATCGACTTCGACCGTGAGCAGGGCCTGAAATCCCTGCCCGCCTGCACCAGCCTGGAGCGCGGCCTGGGCTACAGCCGCCTGCTGCACGCCCTGGCTCTGGCCGGGTTCCTGGCGGTGGGCTGGCGCTTTGGCCTGGGCGGGGTCTACTTCGGCGGGGTGGCGGTCATCGCCCTGATCCTGGCCAGCGAGCAGTGGCTGGTGGCCCGGCGGCTGGCCAACGTGCCCCTGGCTTTCTTCACCTTGAACGGCGTGGTCTCGGTTTTATACTTCGTGACGCTGGGCCTGGACCGCTGGTTGGCGGCCTGAGTTCGACGCCCAGTCAGGGCAGGAAGGGCCCCATGGCGCGACCCTGCCCGGAAAACAACTCCCATGCACGACATCGAGCTGGACCTGCGTTATCTGGGGGTGTTGGACAAGGCGCTGCAGATCGCCGGTGAACTGGGGCCCCAGGCCGCCGTGCGCTACGTGCGCTCGTCCTATCGCCTGCTGAGCAAGGTCTATCACCCCGACCTGCACCAGACCAACCGCGCCGCCGCCGAGCAGGGGCAGAAGCGGCTCAACGCGGTCAAGGAGCGCCTGGACCGGACCAGCGACGAGGAACTGGCCCGCTGCCTGGGGGCCGCCGCCCGGCCGGCCGAGGGCCATCCCCGGGTGCTGGTGGTGGAGGACGAGGAGGGCCTGAAGGAGAACCTGGCCGAGCTGCTGCAACTGGAGGGCTTCCACGTGGCCACCGCCGCCAACGGCGTGATGGGGTTGCGGGCCCATCTCTCCTTCCGGCCCGAGCTGGTGATCACCGACGTGGTGATGCCGATCATGGACGGGGTGGAGATGGTGCGCCAACTGCGCCAGCGCGATCCCAACCTCAAGGCTCTGTTCATCAGCGGATTCTTCGGCACCCGCTCCATCCGCGAGGAGCTGATGGACGAGATTCGCCGCTTCGGCTATCCCATGCTGGCCAAACCTTTCCGCCCCAGCCAGCTTTTCGCCCTGGTGCGCCAGGCGCTGATTTAGTTAATATGTGAAGCATCGCCCTGGCCCCCCGCACCCCCGCCGGAAGGAGATCTCATGCCCTTGAAGTTCATCACCGAGCATCGCGCCGTCAGCTTCCTGGACCCCTTCCGTGAGTTCGCGCGCACCGACCTCACCATTGAGGTGCGTCACGACCCCCTGACCGGCGACACCGCCCGGGTGCTCTCCTTCCGGGCCCGTCCCCTGGAGCTGATCGACCATCAGGTGTTCATCGACCGTTCCCAAGAGCGGCCCTGCCCCTTCTGCCCGGGCAACCTGGAGCGCATGACCACCCGCTATCTGCCCGAGGACCTGCCCGAGGGCCGGCTGACCCGGGGGGGGGCCACGCTGTTTCCCAACGCCTTTCCCTACGAGGCCATGAACGCGGTTTTGGTGCTCACCCCGGAACACTACCTGCGGCCGGAAGAGTTCACGCCCGAGCTGTTGGCCAACGCCCTGCTCTTGGCGGCCGAGGGCTTCCGCCACCTGGCCAAGGGCCTCAACTACGCCTCGGTGAACTGGAACTACATGATGCCGGCCGGCGCGGGCCTGGTGCATCCCCACTTCCAACTGGCCGCCGGACAGAAGCCCACCCGTTTTCAGGCCGAGCTGTTGCGCCGGGCCCGGGCCCACGCCCGCAAGGCGGGTGGAGCGGACCTGGCCGCCGACTACCTGGAAGCCACCCGCCTGGGCAAGGCCCGCTGGTTGGGCAAGCTGGGCCCCCTGGGCTGGTGCACCCCCTTCGCGCCCCGGGCCATCTACGACGTATTGGGCCTGGCCCCGGCCGGCAAGGGCCTTTTGGACTTGAAGCCGGCCCAGGTGGAGAAGGTGGCCCAGGGCATCGCCCGAGTGCTGGGCTTCTTCGCCGCCGAGAAGGTGGGAGCCTTTAATATGGCCTTGTTCACCGGTCTCCAGCCCGATGGCGAGCAGCCCTTGCTGCTGCGCCTGGTCAGCCGGGTGGACATCCCACCCATGGGCATCGACGAGATCAACTATTTCGAGAAGCTGCACGACGAGATGATAACCTTTCTGCCCCCGGAGGAATCGGCCCAGCGGCTGCGGGCCACCTGGAAGGCGTGAAAGCCGGGCGATTTGGCCGAAACACTTGAAAATCACGGGCAAAATCGCTATAAATAAAGCACGGATCGCCCGAATGCCTCGGGCGGCGAGGGAGGCGTGAGATGGAAGCCGAGGAGATCCGCCACCGCCGGTTCGCCCGGGCCTGGCGGGGTTACGACCCCGGCCAAGTCCAGGCCCTGCTGGACCATCTGGCCGAGCGCATGGCCGAGCTGCAGGCCGAGGCCGACACCGCCCGCCGCGAGACGACCCAGCTCAAGGCCGAGCTGCAGGACTACCGCGCCCGCGAGCAGAGCCTGGAAAGCGCTCTGAACCAGGCCCGGGCCGCCTCGGAGAGCATCAAGCAGAACGCCGAGCGCGAGGCGCAGCTGCTGGTGGCCGAGGCCGAGCTCCAGGCCGAGAAGATCCTGGGCCAGGCCCACAGCCGCCTGGCCCGCATCCATGACGACATCGCCGAACTCAAACGCCAACGGGTCCAGTTCGAGGTGCGCCTGCACTCCCTGGTGGAGGCCCACCTCAAACTCCTGGACGTGGAGCGCGAGCGCGACCGCGAGCTGGCCGAGCTGGAGGACAAGATCAAGATCCTGCGCACCCCGGCCTAATCCTCATTCCCCCGGCCGCCGGCCGCGGTCGGGGGCCTTGCCTGGAGCCAAGCCCAGCCATGACCAGCGAAACCGCCGCCCTCTCGGTCCAGACCCAGGACGGGGGGACGGCCTTCGCGGTGCGGGTCACTCCCCGCGCCGGTCGGGATCGCATCGACCCTCCCCGCGAGGGGGTGTTGCCGGTGCGCCTGGCCGCCCCGCCGGTGGAGGGCGAGGCCAACGCCGCCCTGCTGCGTCTGGTGGCCAAGGCCCTGGGCGTGCCGCCCAGCCGGGTCAGGCTCCTCTCTGGTTCGCGGGGGCGGAACAAGCGCCTGTGGGTGGAGGGCCTGGACCCCGACCAGGTGCGGGACCGGCTGTCCGGATGAGGCTTGGCCGCCGGATAGCCTGGATGGGCTTGGCGCTCCTGGCCTGGGCAGAACTGGCCCTGGCCCAACCCGCGGGGGGCTCCCTTTCCGCCTTGCCTCCGCCGCCCCCGCCGCGGGTGGAGGTGGAGGCCGCCAGCCCGGAATTGGCCCAACACACCCGCGAGATCGTGCTCGAGGCCGGGGCCAAGCTGGGGGCCTGGCTGGGCTCGGCCCCGGAGCGGGTGCGTCTGGTGATCTGCTCGGACCAGGCCGAATACCGGGCGCGGGTGGCCGCGGTGCGGGGGCCAGAGTGGGCCGCCGGCCTGGCCCTGCCCCAAGAGGGCCTGATCCTGCTGCGCTCGCCCAAGCTCCTCCTGGACCCCAACCAGTACCGCCTGCTGGTGATCCACGAACTGACCCACCTCTATCTGCACGCCGCCCTGCGCCACCGCGAGCATCCCCTGTGGCTGGAGGAGGGGCTGGCCATGTACGCCGCCGACGAGGGCGGCCTGGGCCGGGCGGCGGCCATGACCCGGGGGGTGCTGGGTCGGGGGCTGATCCCCTTCGCCGAGCTGGAGAGCCACTATCCCGCCGATGAGGCCCAGGTCGAGCTGGCCTACGCCCAGAGCTACTATTTCGTCTCCTGGCTGCTGAACCAGTACGGACCGGGGGTGTTGCGGCAGGTGGTGGCCAGCCTGGCCCGGGGGCGGGAGACCACTCAGGCCTTCCACGCCGCCACCGGCCAGGGACTGGCGGCCCTGGAGGCGCGCTTCGGCGAGGAGATGGCCAGCCGCTTCTCCTGGCTGGCGGTGTTGACCGCCGGCGGCTCTCTCTGGGCCCTGGTCTCCCTGGGGGCGGGGCTGGGGCTGGTGTTGCGCCGCCGGGCGCAAAAACGCCTTCTGCGGTCCATGCCCGACGGCCAGGGCAACGGCGGGGTTTATCCCA
>JAIUYB010000277.1 GCA_020216625.1 Desulfarculus sp. | reverse complement strand
GGCCGACCTGGACCCGGTGGCGGTGGGGCGCGAGGCCGGGGAGAAGGCCGCCAGTCGCCTGGGCGCCGGGCCGGTGCCCGACGGTCGCTACGACGTGATCCTCACTCCGGACGTGGCGGCGGATTTCCTGAGCCTTTTAAGCCACTCACTCCTGGCCGACAACGCCGCCAAGGGGCGCTCTCTCTTGGCCGGCCGCTTGGGCCAGCAGGCGATCTCGCCCTTGCTGACCATTGTCGATGACGGCCTCCTACCCCGGGGTTTGGGCAGCGCCGCCTTTGACGACGAGGGCAGCCCCCAGGGCCGCCGGGTTCTGGTGGAGGCCGGGGTGGTGCGCGGCCTGGTCTACGACCGCCGTTGGGGGGCCCGGGCCGGCCAGGCCAGCAGCGGCAACGCGGTGCGCCCCGACCTCAAGGCCCCGCCCGGAGTGGGTTTCACCAACCTGCACCTGGAGCCGGGAAAGCCAAGCCATAACGAGCTGTTGGCCGAGATGGGCCGGGGGTTGGTCATCAGCGAGGTCCTGGGCGGGCACACCGCCGACCCGGTCAGCGGCCAGTTCTCCTTTGGCGCGGCGGGCTATTTGGTGGAAAACGGTCGCCGCGCGCGCCCGGTCAAGTCCATCGCCTTGGCCGGTCAGGTGGTGGACCTTTTCGCGTCGGTGCAACGGGTCGGCGGCGACCTGCGCTTTTTCGGCCGCACCGGGGCTCCCTCGCTGTTGGTGGCGGGTCTTTCCATCAGTGGCTGAGGCCAGCCAGGTCAACCCACCTTCGCGGCGCAACGCTCCGTGCGGCGCTTTGGGTATTGCCTACAGGCCACTAGGCAAATCCTGGCCGCCTCCTCCGCGCTCCCGGAACGCTTTCTGGTTGACTAGGCTTGTCAAGCTGTGGTATCCCTGTCCTACTTCTTTGCACCAGCGCCGCCTGTCGTTTCTGCCTCACCCGCCAGCGGCCCTTGGGAGATAAGGTCTATCGTGCTGAGAAAGTTCACCATTCTTGTTGTCCCCGAAGGTACCCACAGCGTACGCCGTTTCTCGTTTCACGGCATGATCCTGCCCTTGCTGCTGATGGCCCTGCTGGCCTCGGCCGGCCTGGCAGGCTATTGGTTCTATCAGTACCGCACCCTCAAGGCCGACCTGCCCAACCTCCAGACCTTACAAAGCCAGAACCAGCGCCAGGAGGCCCAGTTCAACGCCTTCGCCCGTGGTCTGGCCAACCTCAAGGAGCAGGTGACCAGGGTCAAGGACTTCAACCAGAAACTCAAGGCCATGGCCAACCTGGGCGGCCAAGGCAAGGGCGAGGCCATCCTGGGCCTGGGTGGACCGGAAGGCGCCATCACCGGCCAGGGCGTTCGCCTGGTCAGCACCAAGCGGGAGCGCGAGATCGGCAACCTCCAGCGCGAGATGGACCAACTGGCCGCCGAGAGCGAGGCCCAGCTGGCCCTGCAGCAGGAGCTGGCCAAGTTCCTCAACGAGCGACGCTCCATCCTGGCCGCCACCCCCTCTGTCTGGCCGGTGCGCGGCTGGGTGACCAGCGGCTTCGGCTACCGCACCAGTCCTTTCACCGGCCAGCGCCAGTTCCACGCCGGCCTGGACATTTCCACCCGGCTGGGCGCCCCCATCGTCGCCCCGGCCGAGGGCATCGTCACTTTCGCCGACATGGAAGGCGCCTACGGCCGGATGCTGGTTATCAACCACGGCTACGGTCTGGTCACCCGCTACGGTCACCTCAACGGCTTCCGGGTCAGGGTGGGGCAGAAGATCAAACGTGGTCAGGTCATCGCCACGGTGGGCAACAGCGGCCGCTCCACCGGGACCCACCTGCATTACGAAGTTCTGGTGTCGGGCGTGCCAGCCAACCCGCGGCATTACCTGATGAACTGAGTCCGGCGCCACCGTCGCGCCGCCTCCCGACGAGCTGCCCAAGCCGTCGGGAGTTGCTTTTTGGGGGCCTTGGGGCAAAATAGGGGACCATGATAGGCAAACTACTGAAAAGCATAGTGGGCTCCAAGAACGACCGCGAGCTGGGCCGGCTCTGGCCGTTGGTGGATCGCATCAACTCCCTGGAGCCCGAGATGGCGGCGCTCTCCGACGACCGGCTGCGGGCCCTGACCCCCGCCTTCAAGGAGCGCCTGGAACGCGGCGAGAGCCTGGACGACCTTTTGCCCGAGGCCTTCGCCGCCGTGCGCGAGGCCTCCCGCCGCACCCTGGGCCAGCGCCATTTCGACGTGCAGCTCATCGGCGGCATGGTCCTGCACGAGGGCAAGATCGCCGAGATGAAGACCGGCGAGGGCAAGACCCTGGCCGCCACCCTGCCGGTCTACCTCAATGCGCTCACCGGCCGGGGCGTGCACGTGGTGACGGTCAACGACTACCTGGCCAGCCGCGACGCCGCCTGGATGGGCGAGATCTACAAGTTCATGGGCCTGACCACCGGGTGCATCCTGCATGGCCTGGACGACGCCGAGCGCCAGGCGGCCTATGGCGCGGACGTGACCTACGGCACCAACAACGAGTTCGGCTTCGACTATCTGCGCGACAACATGAAGTTCGACCTGGCCGAGATGGTCCAGCGCGACTTCAACTTCGCCATCGTCGACGAGGTGGACTCCATCCTCATCGACGAAGCCCGCACCCCGCTCATCATCTCCGGGCCGGCCGAGAAATCCACCCGGCTCTACGCCGACGTGGACAAGGTCATCCCCCGCCTGCGCAAGGACACCGACTACCAAGTCGACGAAAAGAGCCGCACCAGCAACCTGACCGACGAGGGCGTGGTGCACTGCGAGCAGCTCCTGCGGGTGGACAACCTCTACGACCCCCGCCACATGGATATCCTGCACGCCCTGCAGCAGGCCCTGAAGGCCCACAGCCTTTTCAAGCGCGACGTGGACTACATCGTCAAAGACGGCGAGGTCATCATCGTCGACGAGTTCACCGGCCGACTGATGCCCGGACGGCGTTATTCCGACGGCCTGCACCAGGCCCTGGAGGCCAAGGAGCACCTGAAGGTCAAGAGCGAGAACCAGACGCTGGCCACCATCACCTTCCAGAACTACTTCCGCATGTACGACAAGCTGGCCGGCATGACCGGCACCGCCGACACCGAGGCGGAGGAGTTCAACAAGATCTACAAGCTGGACGTGATGGTGGTGCCCAGCCACCGTCCCATGATCCGCATCGATCACGCCGACGTGGTCTACCGCACCCAACGCGAGAAGTACGACGCGGTGGTGGAGGAGATCAAGGCGCTGCACGCCAAGGGCCAACCAGTGCTGGTGGGCACCATCAGCATCGAGCGCTCGGAAATCCTGGGCGGCCAACTCAAGCGCGCCGGCATCCCCTGCACGGTCCTGAACGCCAAGCACCACGCCCAGGAGGCCGAGATCGTGGCCCAGGCCGGGCGCCATCAGGCGGTGACCATCTCCACCAACATGGCCGGCCGCGGCACCGACATCATCCTGGGCGGCAACCCGGTATTCCTGGCCCGTCAACAGATCGACCCCGAGGCCGACCCGGCTGGTTACGCCGCCCTGGTGCGCAAGCTAGAGGTCCAGTGCGCGGCCGAGCGCGAGAAGGTCCTGGCCCTGGGCGGATTGCACATCCTGGGCACCGAACGCCACGAGAGCCGCCGCATCGACAACCAGTTGCGCGGCCGCTCCGGCCGACAGGGCGACCCCGGCTCCAGCCGCTTCTACCTCTCCCTGGAGGACGACCTCCTGCGCCTGTTTGGCTCCGACCGCATCAGCGGGATCATGCAGAAGCTGGGCATGGAGGAGGGCGAGCCCATCGAGGCCGGCATCATCACCAAGGCCATAGAGAACGCCCAGCGCAAGGTGGAGGGGCGAAACTTCGAGATCCGCAAGCAGCTGCTGGAGTACGACGACGTGCTCAACAAGCAGCGCGAGGTGATCTACGCCCAGCGGCGGATGGCCTTGACCGGCGAGGGCGTGCACGAGGCGGTGCTGGAGATGATCGACCAGATCGCCGGCGAGATCGCCGACGCCCACGCGGTGGAGAACCAGCCGCCATCCGAATGGGACCGCGCCGCCCTGGAGATGGCGGTGGGCGCGGCCTTCGGCTTCCGGCCGGTCTTGGGAGAGCCCGAGTCCTGGGGCGGGGCCGAGGGCCTGGGCGCGATCATCGCCCAGGAAGCCCGGGCCATCTACCAAGCCAAGTTCGACCAGTACGGCCAGGAGACCATGGCCTACCTGGAGCGAATGATCCTGTTGCAGGTGGTGGACAGCCTTTGGAAGGACCACCTGCTCAACATGGACTACCTCAAGGAGGGCATCGGCCTGCGCGGCTATGGCCAAAAAGACCCCCTGCGCGAGTACCAGCGCGAGGGCTATGAGCTGTTCATGGCCATGGTCCAGCGCATCCAGCAGGAGACGGCCTCCATGCTCCTGCGCCTGCAGCTCAGGCGCCCGGACGAGGTGGAGGACTTCGCCCCGCCCGAGGACGTGCCCCTGTCC
>JAIUYB010000276.1 GCA_020216625.1 Desulfarculus sp. | reverse complement strand
ATGCCCTTGGCGGTCTGCACCAGCTCCGGCACGGTGGGCCACTCGCTCTCCCTGGGCCGGGCCGACGCCGCCACCATCCTGGCCAAGGACGCCGCCCTGGCCGATGCGGCGGCCACCGCCCTGGGCAACCGGGTGCGAACAGCGGCGGATTTGGCGACGGCCTTGGACTGGGCCCAGGGGGTGCCGGGAGTGCTGGGGGCGTTGGTGATCAAGGGCTCGCAGTTGGCGGCCTGGGGCGAGGTGGAGCTGGTCCGTCTCTGAGCCCGGGCCGGGGTCGGAGCAAGGACGCGGGAGAGTTCATGACACGCATCGGAGTCATCAGCGACACTCATCTGCGCGGCTATGACCCCGAGCTGACCAAGCGCTTGGCAGGGCCCTTCGCCGGGGTGGACATGATCCTGCACGCCGGCGACTTGGTGAGTCTCAGGGTGCTGGATTGCCTGGAGGCCCCGGTGGTGATCGCGGTGGCCGGCAACATGGACGACTACACCGTGATCCAGGATCTGCCCGCCAAGCGGATCGTGGACGTGGAGGGCAAACGGATCGGCCTGATCCACGGCTGGGGCCCGCCGGTGGGCCTGGCGGCCCGGGTGGCGGCGGAATTCAGCGGCGTGGACTGCGTGGTCTTCGGCCATAGCCACCGCCCCATGAACGCCCGCAAGGGCGGGGTGCTCATGTTCAATCCCGGCTCGGTGGGGCGCGGCCTGATCGGCAGCGGCACCGTGGGCCTGTTGACCGTGGACCAGGAGATCAAGGGCGAGATCATCAAGCTCTAGCGCCCGCCCGGCGCATCCCGCAATGGGGCTTGCAGGACGTCTGAACCAGTCAACGTGGCTCTGGCATTGAATAATCGGGAGGAGTGATGGAAGCCCTGTGGGCCCCTTGGCGTATGAGCTATATCCTGGGCGAGGAGAAACCCGCCGGCTGCATCTTCTGCCTGGCGGTGGACGGTGTGGGCTGCGACGACCTGGTGCTGGGGGTGGGTCGGACCTGCCTGGCCATGATGAACAAATATCCGTACAATAACGGTCATGTGCTGGTCGCGCCCAAGCGCCATGTGCCCGACCTGGCCGCCCTGGACGAGGCCGAACAGGCGGACCTGATGTTCAACGTGCGCCTGGCCACCCTGGCGCTGAAGGAGCTGATGAATCCAGACGGCTTCAACGTGGGCCTCAATCTGGGGCGGGCGGCCGGGGCCGGCATCGAGGAGCATATGCATTTTCACGTGGTGCCTCGCTGGAACGGCGACACCAATTTCATGACCGTTCTGGGCGAGGTGCGCTCGGTGCCAGAGCACATCCGGGCCACCCACGCCAAATTGCGGCCGTTTTTCGCCAAGATGCGTTGAGGCCGGGCTGGCGGGTACCGTCGGGGCGACCGACCCTGGCTTATACTAAGGAGAGGCGATGAGCTACCTTAAGGCGATCCTCTTGTCGGCCGTGGTGGCGGTGGCCATCATCTTCATGGTCCAGAACATGGAGGCCTTGAGCCAACCCCTGGCCATCCACCTCAACCTGCTTTTCGTCCAGTTCGAATCCGCGCCCTACGCCACCTACCTGGTGATCCTGCTCGCCTTTTTCGTGGGGCTTTTGGCCGCCAGCCTGCTGGGACTGGTGGAACGCTATCGCTTGCGCCGCGACATCAAGGCGCTGAACAAGGAAATCGCCAGCCTTAACCAGGAGCTAAGCTCCCTGCGCAACCTGCCGATCACCGGCGAGCCCTCCAGCCAACCCGACAATCGCCGTTTGCCCGAGGCCGAGGAACAGGCGCTATAATGAAACCAGCGGCGTCTCGACCCACCAGCTAGGAACGGCCCATGGATACGCCCCTTGTCATCGTGTTGGACCACACCCTGACCCTTGGTCAGGCCGTCGTCTTGATCGCGATCCTCCTGGCCGGCCTGTTGCTGGGCTGGCTGCTCGGCCGATCCGGGGGGGGCAAGGCCGTGGCGGCTGTGGTCAAGCCCGCCGCGCGCAGCGCCTCCGACGACGCCTTCCTGAAGGGCGTCACCCACCTGATGGCCGACCACACCGACCAGGCCATCGAGGAGTTCACCCGCGCGGTGACCCTCAACTCCAACACCGTGGAAACCTACGTGGTGCTGGGCAACCTCTTTCGTCAGAAGGGAGAGATCGAGCGCGCGGTGCGCATCCGCCAGTCCATCATCGCCCGCCCCAACCTGACCCAGCCGGTGCGGCTTCAGGCCCTGTACGATCTAGGGCTGGACTACCGCAAGGGCGGGCTGTTCAACCGGGCGGTGGAGTCTTTCCAGGAGGTGCTGGCCGCCGACCCCAACCACACCGAGGCCAACCGCGAGTTGATCACCCTGTACGAGGAAATGCGGGAGTGGGAAAAGGCCTTCGAGGCCCAGCGCCGTCAGGACAAGCTCACCGGGCAGGACAGCCGCGCGGTGCTGGCCCACTACAAGACGGAACTGGGCAAGGAATACGTCAGCTCCGGGCAACTGGAGCGGGCCGAGGAGGCCCTGGAGCTGGCCTTGAAGGTGCACAAGGGCTGCCTGGACGCCTACCTGCACCTGGGTGACTTGGAGCTGACCCGGGGCCGAACCCGCAAGGCCCTGAGCACCTGGCGCAAGGCGGTGAAGCTGGCTCCGACCCACGCCCACCTGGTCATCCGCCGCCTGTCCCAGGCCGCGCCCGGCCTGGGCGACAAGACCCTGCGCGAGTTTTGCGACGAGATCGACACCGCCGAGGCGGACGTCAACACCCTCCAGGCCCTGGCCGAGAGCTACCATCACCTGGGCGACGACGCCAAGGCTTTGCAACTGCTGAATCTTGCCGTGGATCGCTCCCCTCGCCAATTGGGGTCCCACCGTCTGCGCGGCCAGATCCTGTTGGCCCAGGGCCAGCGCGACCAGGCCCTGGCCGCCTATGGCGACCTGCTGGAGCAGATCGGCGGCAACGGCGATTCCTACCAGTGCGGACTTTGCGGTTTCGTCTCCCACCAACTCACCTGGAAGTGCCCCCGCTGCCACCAATGGGACTCCATCACCCCCTACCGCCCCATGGCCTGATGGCCCCCCCATGGCGCGCCGACCGGGCCGGCGCCGCATAAACCCTGGCCCAACGCCACGTTAGTTGATATGTTATAGGGCCAGGTAGAACCTCAAGGAGCCGGCCCCCGGAAATGCCCTCCGCCAACCACAGCACCGTCTCCCGCGACCCGACCCCCACCGCCCCGGAGGTGATCGTCCCTGCGCCGCGCGACACCCCCATGATGCGCCAATACCTGGAGCTCAAGGAGCAGGCGCCGGACTGCATCCTGTTCTTCCGCATGGGCGATTTTTACGAGATGTTCCTGGAGGACGCCCTGGTGGCCAGCCGGGTGCTCTCCATCACCCTGACCAGCCGCGACAAGGGCCAGACCGACGCGATGCCCATGTGCGGGGTGCCCCACCATGCCATGGATCACTACCTGGCCCAGATGGTCGAGGCGGGTTTCAAGGTGGCGGTCTGCGATCAGGTCGAGGACCCCAAGCTGGCCAAGGGCCTGGTCAAGCGCCAGATCACCCGGGTGGTGAGCCCGGGCATGTTCATCGACCCACAGCACCTGCCGGCCAAGGCCAACCGTTTTCTGACCGCCATCTTTTTCGGCAAGGAGCGCACCGGCCTGGCCCACCTGGACCTGGCCAGCGGCGAGTTCAGGGCCACCAGCCTGCCCGCCGGGCCTTCCCTGGCCGCCGAGCTGGCTCGCCTGGAGCCGGCGGAGCTGGTGTTGGCCGAGAGCCAGGCCGGGCACCCGTCCCTGGCCGAGCTGGGCCCGCCGGTCAGCGACCTGCCCCGCTCTCACCACCCAGGCCGCCCGCCCACTCCACAGCAGGCCCGGGAGTTGCTGGAGGCGCGGCTGCTGGAAACCTGGGACGAGGACGAAATTCCGGCCTACCAGGCCGCGGCCATGGCCTGGTCGGTGGTGGCCGCCACCCAGCGCCAGGCCCCGGACCACCTGGAGCGTCTGGCCATCTACCAGGTCAAGAGCCATTTGCTGCTGGACGCCACCGCCCGGCGCAACCTGGAGCTGTTCCGTTCCATCGCCGGCGGGGGCCGGGCCGGTTCGCTCATCGGCGCGGTGGATCAGACCCGCACCCCCATGGGTGGGCGCCTGCTGCGGGATTGGCTGGGCTTTCCTTTGCTGGACCTGGCGGCCATCGAGTCCCGCCACCAGGCGGTGGAGGAGCTGACCCTGGCCCCCCTGGTCATAACCGCGCTGCAAAAGCTCCTGGACCAGCTCCCGGACATCCCACGCCTGGTGGGAAGGGCTAGCCTGGGCCAGGCCACCCCCCGCGACCTGGGCTCCCTGCGCGACGCCCTGCTGCTGCTGCCCCGCCTGACGGCCGAGACCGCCGGCCTGACCGCGCCCCTGTTGGCCCAGTGCCGGGCCGAGCTGGAGGGGCTCGAGACCCTGGCCTCGCGCCTGGACGCCGCCCTGACCGACTCGCCGCCGGCCAGCCT
>JAIUYB010000275.1 GCA_020216625.1 Desulfarculus sp. | reverse complement strand
GGGGGCCATAGATTAGGTTCCAGTTGTCCAGCGCGTCCAGGGGATAGAAAAAACCCAGGGGGTCGAGAACCTGGCTGACGCGCTCGCGCCGGGGCCAGTGGTAGTAGAGGGCGTTGAAGGCCTTGAGGCTCCAGGGGTTCAAGAACCAGCCTGGCAGTTGGCAGGGGATGACCAGGCCCCGGCGGGGGGGCCGTGGGGATTTGCGGGGCGGGGTGTCCAGGTGGTTGGCCCGCATGAAGATCCCCCGGCCCCGGTCCGCCCCTTTCGCCAGGCAGTCCACCCAGGCCACGGTGTAGTCAAAGCCCGCATCGGATTCCTGCGAGAGGGCGAAGAACTCATCCAGCCCCCCGAAGCGCAGGTTCTCCACCGCCAGTCCGGGGTTTGCCACCGGCATCAAGCGCAGCTCGATCCAGGTGATCAGCCCGGTGAGCCCCAGGCCGCCGATGGTGGCCGCGAACAAAGCGGGGTTTTCCTCCGGCGAGCAAACCAGCCGCGCGCCATCGGAGCGCAAGAGCTCCAGGCGGGTCACATGGCGGCCGAAGGTGCCCTGGCGGTGATGATTCTTGCCGTGGACGTCGTTGGCCACCGCCCCACCCAGGGTCACGTAGCGGGTGCCCGGGGTCACTGGCAAGAAGAAGCCCCGGGGCAGGCAAAAAGCCAGCACCTCTGCCAGGGTGGCGCCGGCCTCGGCCCGCAAGAGTCCTTCCTGGGGGTCGAAGGCGATGAAATGGTCCAGGCGCCGGGTGGGCAGCAGGACGCCGCCGGCGTTTAGGCAGGCGTCGCCATAGCTGCGGCCCTGGCCATAGGCCAGCACCGGGCCCTCCAGGCCCGCCAGGGGCAGGGGCTGGTGCCGCCAGGACAGGGGGCGGGCATCCTGCTCCACCCGGGGATAGCGTCCCCAACTTTGGTATGCGCTCATAGGGCGGTCATCACCACGATGGCCAGGATCACCAGGCCGGTGACGTAGCTGGCCTTGTCCTTGATCACGAAGAGCACCGGGTCGTCGACGATCTCGCCCCGGTGGGCCAACAGCCAAACGCGGCTGATCCAATAGAGCATGGCCGGGCAGATGAGCCAGAGCCAGGATGTGTTGCGGTAGAGCTGGTTGACCAGCGGGCTGTTGAGATAAAGAGTGAAGACCAGGGCCGCCAGGTAGCCCGAGGCCAGGCCGCCGCAGAGCAGGAAGGGCTGGTCGTCCTTGCGGTAGCCCCGGCCCAGGGACTGGGTTTTATCCACCTTGGCCAGGTGGTGCAGCTCGGCGTGGCGTTTGCAAACAGCCAGGCTCAGGAACAGGAAGGTGGTGAAGATGGTGAACCAGGAGGTGAGATGGACCTGGCCGGCTTCGCCACCGGCGATGACTCGCAGGGTGTAGAGCCCGGCGAGGACCAGGATGTCCAGCACCACCTCGCGCTTCAGACGCCAGGAATAGGCCAGGGTGAGCCCCAGGTAGACCAACATGCTGATGAATAATCCCCCACCCAGCCAGGCTCCCAGGCCCAGGCCAGCCACGGCCAAGAGCGGGATCAGCGCCAGGGCCAGGGCCAGGGGGAACTCCCCGGAGGCCAGGGGGCGGTTGCGTTTGGTGGGATGCTGGCGGTCGTTGGCCAGGTCCAGGAGGTCGTTGAGTAGATACACGCTGGAGGCCAGCAGGCAGAAGGCGGCGAAGGCCAGACCGGTGGACTCCCAGACCTGGCGATTCCACCAAAGATGGGCCCCGGCCATGGGCGCGAAGAGCAGCAGGTTCTTGACCCATTGCTGCACTCGCAGGGCCTTGATCAGCACCTTGAGCGGCCCGCGCCGGTCGGGCCGGTCGATGGCCAGGCTGGGCACTCCGGCCGCCTCGACCTGGTTGGCCAAGCGGCGGGGGGTGTCCACCAGGATGGCCCGCTGGCAGCCAAGCCAGATCGGCAGATCCCGCGGACCGTTGCCGGCGTAGGCCAGGGGTTGGCCGGGAAAGCGGGTTTGAAGGGCCGCCAGTTTGCGCGCCCCGGTCAGGTTTACGCTCTCGTCGCTGGCCAGCACCTCGTCGAAAAGATCGAGATGTTCGGCCACCGCCCGGGCCACGGCCTGGTTGGCCCCGGTGGCCAGCACTAGATGGTCGCCGGCGGCGCGGCGCTGGCGCAGGTGGGCGATCAGAGGCTCGTGATAGGGCAGGGCGGCGACGTCCAGGTTGACGAGCCGGGCGATCCGGGCCTTGAGGTGGGCCTTGCCCCGCAGCAGCCAGATGGGCAACAGGAAAGCCAGGCGCAGGCGGGTCTTGAGCAGCAGGGCCACCTGCTCCCAGAGGGTGTCCGACCGCACCAGGGTGCCGTCCAGGTCCACGCAGATGATCTTGGGGTCGGGCATGGTCCGCCTGGCTTCCTTGATTGGGGACGGTTTGGGTTCGGCCTGGGGCCGAACAGGGCAGGGTTCACCCGCGGAACACACCCGAAAAGTATCACACAATGCCGCCAACCCCAACGTCCAAGCTGTCGGCCCCTGCCCAGACCCCGGAGGGAGCGCGATTAGGTCTTGGCCGGCGGCGCGGGTGTGTTATCCTGGCCCCCGCCCAGGAATCCTGGCCAGCCGGATTTCGACCCAAGGAGACAACCATGGAGCTTAGCCATACCAGATACGAGGTCAGCGACGGGGTGGCCCTGGTGACCCTGCACCGTCCCGAGCGTCTCAACGCCTTTACCCCCACCATGCGCGAGGAACTGAAGCAGATCTTCAGCCAGGCCGACCAGGACGACCGGGTGCGGGTGGTGGTGGTCACCGGCGCGGGCCGGGCCTTCTGCGCGGGGGCCGATCTCTCCGGGGGTGGCGGAACCTGCGACCGCCGGGACCGGGGGGGCGAGCCGGTGCGCCTGGGCGCCCACCGCGACGGTGGCGGTCAGGTCTCCCTGGCCATCCACACCTGCCGCAAGCCGGTGATCGCGGCCATCAACGGCCCGGCGGTGGGGGTGGGTTTCACCATCACCCTGGCCATGGATATGCGGGTGGCGGCCGAGGACGCCAAGCTGGGCCTGGTCTTCGCCCGGCGGGGGGTGGTGCTGGAGGCCTGCTCATCCTGGTTCCTGCCCCGCCTGGTGGGCATGGCCAAGGCCAGCGAGTGGGTCTACAGCGGCCGCACCTTCACCGCCGCCCAGGAAAAGGACAGCGGCCTGTTCAACTACGTCCTGCCGGCGGCGGAGGTGCTGCCCAAGGCCCTGGAGCTGGCCAGCGAGATCGCCCAACACACCTCGGCCATGTCGGTGACGCTCTCCAAGGCCCTGCTCTGGCGCGGCCAGGCCCTGCCCGACCCTCAGTCGGCCCACCTGGCCGACTCGCGGGTTTTCCTCTGGGCCGGCCGCCAGGCCGACGCCCGCGAGGGCATCCAGGCCTTTTTGGAAAAGCGCCCGCCCCGGTTCAGCTTGAGCCCCACCAAGGACCTGCCGGACTTCTATCCCTGGTGGCAGGAGCCCAAGGTCTAGTTCACCCCCGCCATCACACGGCCTGGCGGTGGGACACCGGCCCGCCGCCGGGCGTTTTCAATCCCTTCCTTGACCAGAATTTCTGCCTTTGTAACTAACAACGATCTCATCCCGCCAGATAATCACGCACGGCGTGATCCGCCAAATTTCCGATAGTTATATAGAGCGGCAATGGTTGTGAATTAGTGAACATAGCTATTTTGTAGTTGCCTGGGCCTGGGCAGGCAGAATATGCTGAAAATGTTAATTAATAACGACTAGCGTTATTTTGTGCGGAGAGCGATGCCGTTGCAACGCAAACAAACGCACTTCATCCAGGCTTTGGCTCGGGGGCTCAGCATCCTCCAGGCCTTTTCCTCCGACCGCCCCTCCCTCACCCTGTCCCAGATCGCCGACCTGACCAGCATGAACCGCACCGCGGTCCAGCGCTTTACCGACACCCTGGTGGAGCTGGGCTTCCTGGTGCGCAATCGCCACAAGGAATTCTTCCTGGGCCCCCAGGTGCTCTCCCTGGGCTACGCCTACCTGGGCAGTTCCCAACTGCGCCGCCTGGCCGGGACCTACATCAATCAGGCGTCCGAGCGCCTGGGCTGCACCATGAACCTGGCCATCCTGGACGACCTGGAAGTGATCTTCGTTCACCGCCACGAGGTGCGCCGCTACCTGAAGTTCGACCTCCAGCCCGGCTCCAAACTGCCGGCTCAACTAACCGCCTCGGGCAAGGTTCTGTTGGCGGCCCTTGACGACGACGATCTGCGCCAGCGCATCGCGCGCATGGACCTGCAAGCGGTGACCACCAACACCATCGTGGACCGCGAGGCGCTCTGGCGGGACCTGATGCATTGCCGCCAGACCGGGCTGGGAATCTGTGACCGCGAGCTGTCCCTGGATCTACACGCCCTGGGGGTGCCCTTGCTCAACGCGGTGCCCCAGGTGGTGGCGGCGGTGAACCTGTCCATGCCGGCCAGCGACCATCCCGGGCCCTTGTGGGAGGAGCGCCGCCAGGGTTTGATGACTCT
>JAIUYB010000274.1 GCA_020216625.1 Desulfarculus sp. | reverse complement strand
CCGTCGGCGGGCCCGGGAGCGCGCGGGTGGTTAAGATCGATCTCAACCAGGCCCTGGACGAGCTGGAACTGGCCCGGGGCATGGACCGCGAGGAGGTGGTGGCCAACGCCCTGGTCAAGGTGGGGATCGCCTACTTGGAGCGGGGCCGGCTGGACCAGGCGGCCGAGGCCTTGGAAGAGGCCCGGCACTATTGCGTCCAACTGGACAACCCCACCGGCGTGGCCCAGGTGGACCTGCGCCTGGCGGCCATTGACCAGGGCCGGGGCGATCTGGCCGCCGCCGCCGAGCGGTTGAACGGCGCGCTGAAAAATTTCGCCGCCGCCGAGGAGATCCCGGGCCAGGTCACCGCCCTGGAGCGTCTGGCCCAGCTCCTGGCCTTGGCCGGGCGCTGGGGCGAGGCCGCCGCCTGCCTGGAGCGGGCCCTGGAGCTGATCTCCGGGGCCGGGGACAAGGTGGCGGAGGTGGTCCTGAACCAGAACCTGGCCCCCATGCTGCGCCGGGCGGGCGAGACCGCCCGCTCCCTGGCCGCCTATGAGCGCATGGGTCTGGCCGCCCAGGAGTTGGGCGACCACCAGCGTCTGGCCCTGGCCCTGGTGGGGGTGGGCTCCCTCCAGGCCGAGGCCGGCTCCCTGGGCCCGGCGCTTAGGAATCTGGCCCAGGCCGAGGCGGTCTACCGCGAGTTGGGCCAGCTCACCCGGGCCAACCAGGTGCGCGCGGAGATCATGCGCCTGGGCGGGCAAACCGACCCACAGTCCTGAACGGTCGCAACCCCCTTAACCGGAGGAAATCATGTTCGGAAAACTGGCACTCCTGGTCGCGTGTCTGGGCTTGGTGATTCTGACGGCGATGCCCGCCCTGGCCACCGACAAGGTGGAGGCCGAGCTGAAGCTCAAGGAGGCCGAGGTGGTGGTGCGCCAGATCATGCTCGCCCCGGACAGCAACATCCCCTCGGATCTGGTGCGCAAGGCCCGGGCGGTGGTGATCTTTCCGGGCATGGTCAAGGCCGGCTTCATCGTGGGCGGTCAGTATGGCACCGGGGTGGTCATCGCCCGCCGGCCCGACGGTGTCTTTGGCGCGCCGGCCTTCTACTCCATGGGCGGAGTCAGCGCCGGGCTGCAGATCGGGGCCCAGGCGGTGGACGTGATCATGCTGGTGATGAACAAAAAGGGCCTGGACGGCATCCTGAAGAACAAGGTGAAGTTCGGAGCCGACATCGGGGTGGCGGCCGGGCCGGTGGGCCGCCGGGCCGAGGCCGGGGTGACCGGGGCCGATCTCTACGCCGACGTCTACTCCTATTCGCGGGCCAAGGGCGCTTTCGCCGGCATTTCTTTGGAGGGGGCGGGCCTGGAATATGACGCCGAGACCACCAAGGTCGTCTATGGCCGGGCCCTGACCGCCAGCGAAATCCTGGGCAAGGACGAGGTGGCCGCGCCGGCCTCGGCCGCCCCCCTGATCAACGCCCTTAACTCCCTTGGAAAATAAGCCCGTTGTCGCGGCCGGCGTCTCGCCCGCCGGGCGGGGCGCCGGTCAGCACATGCCGCAGCCCTTGGCCCGGTGATCGTCGTACCAGCCCCGCACCAGGGCCTTGAGTTCGCTCCGGTCCAGCTCCAGGATGGCCGCGATCTCGTTTTTGGTGATCAGGGCGGTCATGAAGGCGAACTTGCAGAGGTAGACCAGGGCGTCCCGGTCCTGGCGCTCGATCTTGCCCTCCAGCCATTGGCCCGCGCCCTGGGCCCGGATGCGGGCGGCCAGATTCTGGCAGTGTTGGGCAATGGAGGGATGGCCGGGTTCGATCATTGTGCAACCATGAGGGTGTTCCTGGGCGGGATGTTAACCATTAAGCGGGATTAGGGCAAGAGTCGGCCGCCCTTTTTTGGTTGACACGCCCCGGGGGGGTTCCTATAATCTGGCCCATTGTGAACAAAGGGATTAATCCAGTTCCCTTTTTTCGAATCACGGCAAGCAGGTGACCAGCGACGCCTGTCCGGCGCGACGCGGTGGCTTCCCGCGACGCTTCGGAGTTGCCGGCAGCCTCTCTCCGGCGTACGCCGGGGGCGGAATCCCCGGGCGGGGCCGGACAACGCCGTAGAACTCTTATTTTTGAAGCGAACGTCCCAAAGAACTCATAGCGGAGGAACTTTTCCATGGCAAAAATGCATCAGACTCCGATGCTGGACGAGCTGGAGAAGGGGCCTTGGCCGAGCTTCGTTACCGACATCAAGCGGATGGCCGCTACCGGTAAAGACGCCTGCGCCGACCTTCTGGGCCAACTCGAGCTGTCCTACAAGGAGAAGGAAGGCCACTGGAAGCACGGCGGCATCGTGGGCGTGCTGGGTTACGGCGGCGGCGTCATCGGCCGTTACTCCGACGTGCCCGAACTGTTCCCGGGCGTCGAGCACTTCCACACCGTGCGCGTGAACCAGCCCGCGGCCAAGTTCTACAAGACCTCCGAGCTGCGCAAGGTCATGGACATCTGGAATCGCCGCGGCTCCGGCATGCTCAACCTGCACGGCTCCACCGGCGACATGGTTCTGCTGGGCGCCTTCACCGACCAGTTGGAGCCCATCTTCGCCGAGCTGACCGAGAACGGCTGGGACCTGGGCGGCTCCGGCAGCGCGCTGCGCACCCCCTCCTGCTGCGTGGGCAAGGGCCGCTGCGAGTTCGCCTGCATCCACACCGAGGACATCTGCTACGACCTGACCGTCAGCTACCAGGACGAGCTGCACCGTCCGGCCTGGCCCTACAAGTTCAAGTTCAAGATCGACGGCTGCCCCAACTGCTGCGTGGCCTCCCTGGCGCGCTCCGACTGCGCCATCATCGGCACCTGGCAGGATGACATCCGCATCGATCAGGCCGCGGTGGCCGCCTACGCCGGCGGCGAGTTCCCGGCCCAGGGCGGCGGCCATGGCAAGGACTGCAAGCTGGACATCCAGAAGGACGTGGTGGATCTCTGCCCGACCCAGTGCATGTCCTTTGACGGCAAGAAGCTGTCCATCAACAACAAAGAGTGCACCCGCTGCATGCACTGCATCAACCTGATGCCGCGCGCGCTGCGCCCGGGCACCGAGACCGGCGCCAGCATCCTGGTCGGCGCCAAGGCCCCCATCCTCGACGGCGCCCAGATGGGCTCGGTCATCATTCCGTTCATGCCCATGGAGGCCCCCTACGACGAGTTCAAGGAGTTCGTCGAGAAGATGTGGGAGTGGTGGGACGAGAACGGCAAGAACCGCGAGCGCATCGGCGAGACCATCCAGCGCCTGGGCCTCTACGCCTTCCTGCAGGCCGTGGAGATCGAGCCCGATCCGCGCCACGTCAAGGAGCCCCGGTCCAACCCCTACATCTTCTACAAGGAGGATGAGGTGCCCGGTGGCTTCGAGCGCGATATCGCTGATTACCGCAAGCGTCACGCTCGCTAGTCCGGTTAAAGGAGGAAGATTACAATGGCAGACAGACTCACTGATATCGGACCGCCCAAATACGATCTCATGTGGCCCCCCATCGTCAAAGAGAACTTTGGCCGGTGGCTGTACCATGAGATCCTCGAGCCGGGCGTCCTGCTCCATGTTTCCGAGACTGGCGCCAAGCTGTGGAGCGTGCGTGCGGCCGGCACCCGCCTCATGACCACCATGCAGGTGGAGGACATTTGCAAGTTGGCCGACGAGTTCTGCGGCGGCTACCTGCGCTTCACCACCCGCAACAACATCGAGTTCCTGGTCACCGACGAGTCCAAGCTGGAGCCCCTGAAGAAGGCCCTGGCGGCCAACGGCACCCTGCCCATCGGCGGCACCGGCGCCAGCGTGACCAACATCGTCCACACCCAGGGTTGGGTCCACTGCCACACCCCGGCCATCGACGCCTCCGGCGTGGTCAAGGCCGTGATGGACGACCTGTTCGAGTATTTCGGCTCCCACAAGCTGCCGGCCCAGGTGCGCATCTCCCTGGCCTGCTGCCTGAACATGTGCGGCGCCGTGCACTGCTCGGACATCGCCATCCTGGGCGTGCACCGCAAACCCCCGGTGATCGAGCACACCCACGTCGACAAGATGTGCGAGATCCCCACCACCATCGCCGCCTGCCCCACCGCGGCCATCAAGCCCGCCAAGGTGGACGAGTACAAGTCGGTGGCGGTCAACGCCGACCGCTGCATGTTCTGCGGCAACTGCTACACCATGTGCCCGGCCATGCCCTTGGCCGACGCCGATGGTGACGGCATCGCCCTGTGGGTGGGCGGCAAGGTCTCCAACGCCAAGAGCATGCCCAAGTTCTCCAAGCTGGCGGTGCCCTTCATCCCCAACGAGCCCCCGCGTTGGCCCACCACCGTGGCCGCGATCCGCAAGATGATCGTCGCCTACGCCGAGGGCGCCAACCGCTATGAGCGCATCGGCGAGTGGGCCGAGCGCATCGGTTGGGAGCGCTTCTTCGAGAAGACCGGGCTGGAGTTCAGCCACCATCACATCGACGACTATCGCTTCGCCGCCACCACCTGGCGGACCT
>JAIUYB010000273.1 GCA_020216625.1 Desulfarculus sp. | reverse complement strand
AGTAGCTCAGGTCCTTGATCAGACGGTCGACCTTGATTTCCAGCGCGGTCAGCCGCTCGCGTTTTTCTTCCTTGAGGCCCTTGGCGATCAGGCGGGAGGTCTTGTCCATGTCTCACCTCAAGAGGGTTTGCACCACCTGGAACAGCAGCCAGAGGGTGAACAGGCCGCCGGTGTAGAAGGCCAGCCGTCCTTCCAGGCGGTCCAGGCGGGCGTCGCTGGCCTCGGCCCGCTGAGCCTGGCGCTCCAGGCCGGCGGCCAGGTCGGCGTTGACCCGCCGCTGCTCGGCCAGGCTCATCTTGAGCACCGTGTCCAGCCGCCGCAGTTGACCGCGCAGGTTCTCCAGGGCCAGGCGCAGGTCGTCCTCGCCCACGGCTAGTCCCGGTCCATCTGCTGGGGCAGCTTGATCAGTCCGGCCCGCAGGAAGATGGCCACCAGGCCGGTGAACGCCATTTGCGCCGTCTGGGCCAGGCCGGCCTCGCCACTCAGGTAGGAGCCCAGGGCGGCCAGGATCGCCGCCAGCCCGGTCCAGAAGGTCTTGGTGCGCCACAGGGTCATGCCTTCGTCTCCTTGCCTGGGGCCGGCCCGCGCCCCGCCCCGGTTGATGTAGGCCAGGGTAGCCGGGCCCGGCGGGACGGCCCAGGAAGGCGGAACAGGAAACCAGGGTCGCGAAGGTCGACCGGGAGACGTTTCCCAGGGACGCAGCCGCCAGGGGGCGAGGGAGCGGGATTGGGGAGGGGCGGAGAGTGGGGCGAGGGTTAGGCACGCTGGCCGCGAGGGGGATTGACGATGTGGCGCACGTGGCGGGCCGAGAGATTCCAGCGCCGGGAGAGCAGCTTGACGTTGGCCCCGTCGAACTCGCGCCGGATGGCCGCGTTGCGCAGGCCCAAGAGCGCCCGCTCCAACTTGGGGAAGTAGACGCTGGTGCCGGCGAAGTTCTGGGCCAGGGTCACCGTGGCCTCCACCCCGATCACCGCCGCCATCTCCTGGTAAATGTCGGGCAGGTCGTCGGGTTGGATCTGCTTGAGCCAGGAAGGCAGGAAGTTGTGGGTCGGCGAAACGTGCAGGTCCACGGCATACTCCTTTTCCAAGGGTGGGGGTTGCTGCTAGGCTGGGAGGCAGCCAGGAGGAATCTTATAGCCATAAAAGATATGCGTCAATACCGTATCAGTCATAATCGCCGCCCGTGGCCGGGGCTGGCCGGCCTGGTCCTGCTGGGCGCACTTCTGGCCGCCGGTTGTATCCATCTCAATGATTTCGAACGCTTGAAAATCAGCGGCGGGCTTTCGGCCGGCTCGTCCCCGCTGGCGGCGGACGATTCCGGGGTCAAGGGCCTGGCGGGCAAGGCGACGGGGCTGGGGCTG
Organism: Desulfarculus sp.; assembly: GCA_020216625.1. Lineage (GTDB taxonomy): Bacteria > Desulfobacterota > Desulfarculia > Desulfarculales > Desulfarculaceae > JACRDC01. The sequence continues at coordinate 3,141 of JAIUYB010000273.1, read as the reverse complement.
GCCCTGGTCGGCATCGGCCTGGCCGGAAGGCGTTGGTTGCGGCTGCGCCGGGAGGGGGCTTTGTCCCAGGCCCTGGACCGAGAGGACCTGGCCCTGATCCGCACCTCCCGCGACGCCTTGGCCTATCTGCTGCGCAAACGTTTCGCCCGGCTGCGGGTGGCGATCCCGCCGGACCAGCGCCGCTGGCGGGGAAGGCGGTAGCCGCGAGCAAACCATTCCAATTTGGATGAAATAATCCATTTTGGAAGGCGAGGCCCGTCGGCTGGGAGGGCTCGAAAAAGATAACTATCTGATTACATGGCAATATAAATGAAGGGCGCGGCTGGCACGCTACTTGATACTCCTTTGCGCGAAACCAACTTCCGCAAGGAAAGGAGCAGCGGCATGAAGCGTACCAGCATGATGATGGCGGCCCTGAGCTTGGGCCTGGTTTTGAGCGCGGCCCCGGTTCTGGCCAACGAGGTCTACGTCACCGACGAGTGGAACCAGCCGGTCTACGAGACCGGCGCCAAGGGCGCCAAGGTCCAGGCCATGCAGAAGGGCCATTTCAAGGTCAACAGCGTGGCCCAGTCGGCTTCCGACACCTCCTTCTACGATCACTTCGAGCACCCCAATGTGATCTGGAACAAGCAGGAGACCCGGAATCCGGAGTGGAACATCAACGGCCTGCGCGAGTCCGAGAAGTAGAATATCAGGGGCTGGCCGGTCCGAGCCCGAACTCTCACCGCTCCCCATTGCCGCGCCGGGGCCCTCCCCGGCCGGCCCCTTTTGGTGGTGGCGCCCCAGCCCAGACGGGCAAAAAAACAGGGGCCGAGTGATAGGCTCGGCCCCTGGGCGCGCGTGGCCAGATCATCGATCCTTCCAACTACCTTCCCGTCTTGCCCAACCGGTTAGGATAGCTTCCCGCCTCACGCGCCAAGACCATCCTAGCAAAATTCGCGATACTTAGCTACGAAATTGCTACATCGTAGCTATAGTTCATCTTTTCACAGCGGTTGGACCCCGGGGGCGTCCAGCCGCCCCCGGGGCCAGACCTGGGTGGTCACCTCGGTATGGTGTTGAACTTAAGGGCGTTTTCCATCAGTGCCTCCACCGGCTTGAGGCCATAGGGCGATCGCTGCTCGATGGCGGTGAGCACCGTGCCGCCGCCGGTGAAGAAGTAATAGTCCGCGTCGTCCAGCACCGAGAGATACAGGCCCGGCAGCAAATCCTTGAACTCTTGCAGGGTGTCTCCGCCGCCGTAGAGCTTGGCCGCTCCCCGGTTGTGGTCGATGGCGGTGTCCAGGGCCTTGGAACCGTCGGTGAAGTGGGGGGTGAAGCCCATCACCGCGTTGACGAAGATGGTCTTGGCCCCCAGGATGGTCTGGCTGACCGCCGGGTCCTCGAAGCTTTTGGCGTCGATGTCCAGCACATAGCCCAGCTCCATCCCCGGCTTGAGATCGGCCACCGCCAGGGTGCGGTACCTGCCCTCCTCCCGCCCCAAGACCTCGCTCTCCACCAGGTAGGGCAACTCCACCACCTTGTGGGCCTGGGCGTCCTTGGCCACCAGGTCGCCGGCCGCCGCGATGTCCTCCGGGGTCACTCCGGCGATCCTGACCCCGTATTTGGCGCAGAGATAGGTGTTGTAGATCACCCCGCCCAGGATCAGCCGGTCCACCTGGTCGTAGATGGCGTTCAGGGGACCGATCTTGGTGTCGTACTTGGAGCCGGCCACCACCGCCACGAAGGGCCGTTCCGGGTTGAGCACCTGGTCCAGGTTGGCGATTTCGGCCTGCATCAGGTAGCCGGCGTAGGAGGGCAGGTGCTGGGTGACGTCGAAGGTGGAGGCGTGGGGCTGCCAGGAGCCGAAGGCGTCGTTGACGTAGATGTCGGCCAGGCCGGCCAGTTGCAGGGCGAAGGCGCGGCGGGCCTCGCCCTTTTGCTCCTCGCCCGCGAACCAGCGGGTGTTGGGCAGGTAGATGCCGGCCACCTCGCCCGCGCGCAGTTGACGGATGGCCAGATTGATGCTGGTGTCGATGGCCGGGATGCCCTTGTCCCCGTTGGGGGCGAAGTCGGGAATCAAAAACCGGCAGTGCAGTTTGGACTCCAGGTAGTCCACGATGGGCTTGACGCTGCTGTCCTCGCCGGTGGTTATGGTCCCGGTTTTCTTGTCATACGGCCGGCCCACGTGGGTCATCAGGATCGGCCGCCCCCCCTGGGCCACGATGTAGAACAGGGTGCCGATGGTGCGGTCGATGCGGTAGGGGTCCTTGATCTGGCCCTTCTTGACCACGTTGTGGTCGAAGCGCACCAGGACCACCTTGTCCTTGAGGTTGGCCTGCTGCAACAAAGGCAGGCGGGAATCGAGTTTGCGAGCCTGCATCGGGGTCCTCCAACCAGGGTGTGAGGCGCGGGGAAGCGGGGCGCGTTGAGAATATTATCTGGGAAAAGAGAGCCGGGGGGAAACCCTTTTGTGGGCAGAAGGGTTTCCTCCCTGATCCCCTTTCCCAAAAAACTTTAAGGGGTTGGCGGAAGGGATGGCCCAAGCTCGGGCGACAGGGGCTTGGCGCGGGCGCTGAAGCGGGCTAGACTGGCGGCATGGCCAGGCCCTTCACCCACCTCGAGCCCCGGATCACCCGGCAGGGACCGCCCCCGGACGCGGCCCGGAGGGAGGTGTTGTTGATTCACGGGGCCTGGCACGGGCCCTGGTGCTGGGACGGCCTGGCCGAGCCCCTGGCTGACCGGGGCCTCGGCGTCAACCGGCTCTGCCTGCCGGGGCATGGCGAAGACCCCTGGGATCCGCCCAGCCTGACCGGCCTGGCCGACTACGCCGACCTGGCCAGCCGCGCCGCCGCCAGCCTGGGCCGGCCGGTGCTGATGGGCCACTCCCTGGGCGGCTGGCTGGTCATGAAGGTTCTGGAAGTGGCCGACCTGCCGGCGGTGCTGTTGATGCCCCTGCCGCCCCGGGGCCTGCCCCTGACCAGATTGGCCCGGCTATTCGCCCAGTTCCCCCGCGCCATGGCCCCGGTCCTGGCCCTGGGCCGCCTGCGGGTGCGCACTCCGGCCATGGCCGCGCGGCTGTTTTTCGCCCCGGACGCGCCCCCCCCGGACCCGGTGGGCTATTGGCGAGGGCTGGTTCCGGAGCCGGGGCGGGTGGCCCTG